>CANFUJ010000041.1 GCA_947450165.1 Chitinophagaceae bacterium | reverse complement strand
GTGGTGCAAACTTTCATTAACGGAATGCTTGTAGCAGAAAACGGAAAATCTTTAATTCAAACAACACCCGCATCAATTATCAATCAATTTGATTGTGAAGAAAAGATTGTATCTGATTTTGAAATTAATTTTAATGGAGAAAAAAATATACATGCGATAGAAGCATTAGATGGTCAATTGATTACCAATAAATTGTTGGTTTCTCCAAAAATTGTAAATGATAAAATTGTTGCTGATGTTGAAAACGATATTTTGAAAATTGTTGTCGTAAACAGATATAAAAATGCACCAATTGCAAAATCATTTATTAAAAATATTGGCTTAAAGAAGGGCGCATTAGCATCTTCCGTAGCTCATGATAGTCATAATATTGTTGCCGTTGGGGTTGATGACGAATCCATTTGCAAAGCGGTAAACGCGATTATACAAGCTGGTGGTGGCGTTAGTGCTGTAGATGAACAACAAATAAAACTATTAAAACTTCCAGTTGCTGGATTAATGAGTAATGAAGATTGATATAAAGTTGCTGATGCTTATACCGAAATAGATCATTTTTCAAAAAAGGAATTGGGTAGCCATTTAAGTGCGCCATTCATGACCCTTTCATTTATGGCATTATTGGTCATTCCTCATTTAAAAATCAGTGACCTTGGACTATTTGATGGAGATCATTTTGAATTAAAAACTATTTCGACACTTTAGCATTTATGATATTCAACTTTACATCGCTTGACCCTTTTGGTGCAAAGAACTTTGATTTAAACTCTAGGGTTTCGCCTGATTTTATTTCATCATAAATGGTTTCTTCATCTTCTTCAAGTAAAGTACCCGTTTTACTAAAAAAAGATATTTTTATGGTAACATCTTTGTAAGCAACAACGGTTGCTGTATTTAAAATTTTTCCTTTTACTACAGTTTGGCCAATCAAATTATGTTTATCCCTTCCTTCAACCTTTAAAAACTTTTTAGGATTTTTTGATTCTATTTCCGAAATTGTCATTTTGCTGGTTTCGTATGTATCAGATTTTGCATCTTGTTTTTTGTCTTTGTCATTGCACGCTACTACAAACAATATGGTTGCAAAAAGAAACGTTTTAATTAATTTCATATAATAATTTTTAAAAAATTAAAGTAATTTATTCAAAAATATACAACAAGCATATTTTTTAAAGTAGATTTGTTTAAATACCTAATTTAAATTCAAAAATAAAAAATTAAAATCACACATGGTTACAAATTTAAGTGAGTCATCTTCTTTAGTGAGCAATTGGGTAAGTGAATTGAGAAACGTTCAAATTCAACAAGATAGAATGCGCTTTAGAAGAAACCTTGAACGCATTGGGGAAGTAGCTGCATATGAAATCAGTAAGCAATTAGAATGTTCAATAGTTGATGTTCAAACACCACTTGGAATCCATAAATCAATGCTTTTTAAACAACAACCCGTTGTGTCAACGATATTAAGGGCGGGTGTTCCAATGCATCAAGGATTACTTAATTATTTTGACAAAGCAGATAGTGCATTTTTATGTGCATATCGCAAACATCATGAAGATGGAAGTTTCGAAATCAAACTGGAATATATGAGTTGTCCTGATCTCACTAATAGAGATATGATAATATGTGATCCAATGCTGGCCACAGGTGCATCTTTGGTAAAATCTATTGATTTTTTAAAAACTGCAGGTCAATTTAAAAGTTTACATATCATTTGCGCAATTGCCAGTAAATTCGGAATAGAAGTTATTAAAACGGCATTTCCAGATGCAACAATTTGGTGCGGAGATATTGATGAAAATTTGTCGGATAAAGGATATATTTTACCTGGACTTGGTGATGCAGGAGATTTGGCTTTTGGCGAAAAAATCCAACATTAAAAAACTGACGTTCATCAATTTAAATTCAACTATTATCACTATTGAGTTTTTTATATAGAAGTTTGACTTTTAAATCTAAATTATTATCTTTACGATAAGCATATTTACCATGAGAAAATTTTTAAGCATTATTTGCGTTTTATTGTTCGCTGCAACTGTTCAAGCGCAAGATCCACATTTTTCACAATTTTTTTCTTCTCCACTAACATTAAACCCTGCATTTACTGGGAAATTCAATGGTTCATGGAGATTGGCTGTTAATCATAGAGACCAATGGCCAACCATACCAAAAGCATATGTAACTACAAGCGGATCTATAGATTTTCCAATTTTAAAAAGCAAATTACCTGAAGGTGATGTTTTTGGAATAGGCATTTCAGGATTAACTGATGCGAGTTCAAACAACGCATTAAAATTGAATTATGGCTCCCTTTCTGTTTCATATCACAAAGCGATAGATGAAAATGGATTTAATACATTCGGTGTTGGCTTTCAGGGCACATATGCTTCAACAACAATTGACAAAAGTGGATTATTGTTTGAAGATGAATTGCGTCAAAATGGATTTCAACCCAATACTTCAGGTGAATATCTAATCAATCCGAATTTAGGCAACACGCAAAAATATGTAGATGTAAACGCGGGAATGCTTTATTCTGGTTCAAGTAATGGAGAAAACAATTATTATTTTGGTGTTTCAATGTATCATATTAATCGTCCAAAAGTTAGTTTTTTAAGAAACTCAACAGCCAATAGTTGGTATTTAGCGAGTCGATTAACCGTACATGCTGGAGGTACATTTCCAATTTCAGATGTAGCTGGTGTGAATGTTTCAATCATACATCAATCCCAAAATAAAGCAAGTGAAACCGTTATTGGGGGCGCACTTTCATTGAATGCTAATGGTGATAAAGAAAACCCAACTAGCTTTTATATTGGTTCATGGCTTCGTGTAAATGATGCCATTATCCCTTACTTAGGTTTAGAATTTTCAGGCATCAGATTTGGAGCAAGTTACGACATCAACACCAGTGCTTTAAAAGCAGCAACAGGTAGCAGAGGTGGAACTGAATTCTCAATCATCTATACAAAACGTCCAAGCGAATACATGGGCATACCTTGTCCTAGATTCTAAGAAAACATATTGTTTTAAACATCGCTTCCATTCATTCTTTAATGATTTAATTCCATCATGCTTAAAGAAATTATCCTTTCCTTTCAGGCCTATGGTGAGGCACACCAATTCATTAAAAAACATCGATTATGGAAATGGATTTTCATTCCAGGTGTTTTATACTGTATCCTTTTTGTGTTTGGATTTTATTATTTCTGGACTTCAAGCAATGAAGCTACAGCATGGATGCTCACTAAAATTGGCGCGAAAAGTTGGTTGGATAAAATGCAAGACAGTTGGTTGAGTTTCTTCTTTATTGTAGGGCAAATATTTACCCATTTATTTTTACTCATTTTTTATTTCTCTCTGTTTAAATTTATATTTCTTGTAATTGGCTCACCGGTATTTGCTTATTTAAGTGAAAAAACAGACAGCATTATTACTGGAAATGAATATCATTTTGATTTTAAACAGTTAGTACAAGACATGTTGCGTTCAATTAAAATTGCACTACGTAATTTTTCATGGCAAACGATATATATGCTTGCTTTTTTCATCGTTTCATTTATTCCATTAATTGGATGGATAACGCCATTAATCGCCATCTTTATCGATTGTTTTTACATGGGATTTTCAATGCTGGATTATAGTTGCGAACGAAATAAATTAAGTTCATCAGCAAGTATCGATTTAATTGGGCATCATCGTGGATTAGCCATTGGAAACGGAATGGTATTTTATATGTTTCACGCCATTCCTTTTCTGGGTTGGATGTTGGCTCCGAGTTATACAGTCATTGCAGCTACATTAAGTATGCATAAAGCAAAAGAAAATAAACTGATATCCTTCTAAATGAAAACGACTGTATTTTTAATTCCCTGTTTTTTAGCAGAAGATGCAAATGAAACCATTCCTACTTATGTAATGGAAGCTGTTAAAAATTCGCAAGTCATCTTTGCAGAAAACGAGCGTACTACTCGACGATTTTTAAAATCGATGGATAGAAGTATTTCCATAGATGCATTTGAATGGCATACGATTCATAAAACGGAAACCGATCAAATAAATATACAAGCATTTAAAGCGGCAATAGCCTCAGGAAAAAATATCTCAATAATAAGTGAAGCTGGATGTCCAGGGGTTGCTGATCCAGGCCAACAACTCATTGCTATTGCGCAAGAAATGGGTTGCATTATAAAACCACTAGTTGGACCAAGTTCTATTTTATTGGCATTAATGGCAAGTGGCATGAATGGACAACAGTTTGAATTTATTGGTTACTTACCCATTGAAAATGGAGAAAGAATAAAGAAAATTAAAGAGCTAGAATTAAGCTCTTTAAAAAATAATAGTACAAAAATATTTATAGAAACTCCTTATCGCAACAATCCGCTTTTAGAAAGTTTATTACAGCAATGCAATGATAAAACCCGCTTATGCATTGGCATTAACATAACCGGTAAAGATGAAGCCATCCAAACCAAAAAAATTTCGGATTGGAAAAAAAACAAACCAGAGCTACATAAGAAACCTGTGATTTTTTTGTTGCATGCTGATAGTTAAATTCAAAAGTGAAAATTCAAAAGTAAAAAGTAAAAAAAGAAACAACAACATTTGTATAACCACACTAGTTTGCTTTTTAAATTTTGACTTTTGACTTCATTCTTACCAATACCTCAATCAGCATTATACCAGATAATTCATGGCTAATTTCTATTTCAAATTGGCATAAATTGCATTTAAATCGAAAAGGAAAATCATGAACATAGCAATAGTTTGTTACCCAACATTTGGAGGTAGTGGTGTATTGGCAACAGAGTTGGGCAAAGCGTTAGCAGAAAAAGGGCATCAAGTACATTTCATCACCTATCAACAACCTGTGAGACTAAGTGGTTTTCATGCTAATTTGTTTTATCATGAGGTGCGGGTTCCAACCTATCCCCTATTTGATTTTCCTCCCTACGAAACAGCATTAGCGAGCGCGATGGTGGATGTAGTAACCAATCACAATATTCAAATACTTCACGTACATTATGCCATACCACATGCAGCTGCTGCGTATATGGCGAAACAAATTTTAGCAAAGAAAGGAATAACACTTCCTGTGATTACTACATTACATGGAACAGATATTACCCTTATTGGAAAAGATAAAACATATAGCCCCGTTGTAACATTCTCCATGGAAGAGAGTGATGCATTAACAGCAGTATCTGAAAACCTAAAAGAAGAAACTTACAAAAACTTTGATATTTCCAAGCCAATAGAAGTGATTTACAATTTTGTAGACATTGCCAATTTCAATAAAAAACCAGTTGATGCATTTAAAAAAATGGTAGCACCCAATGGTGAAAAAATAATCATGCATGCTTCCAACTTTAGGAAATTAAAAAGAGTAAGAGATGTAGTAGATGTATTCATTAGAATTGCGAATCATATGCCTGCTAAATTATTACTTATAGGTGATGGCCCCGAAAGGCCTGAATTGGAGTCATACACACGTTCCTTATCGCTTTGCAATGACATCAAATTTTTGGGTAAGCAAGAACAAATTGAAGACATATTACCTATTGCAGATTTGTTTTTATTACCTAGTGAATACGAAAGTTTTGGATTATCTGCATTAGAAGCTATGGCTGCAGAAGTACCCGTAATTTCCACCAATGCTGGAGGTTTACCCGAAATCAACATCAACGGATTTTCTGGATTTATGAGCAATGTGGGTGATATAGAAGACATGAGCAAAAATGCAATTTCTATTTTATCAGATCCATTAATACATCAGCAATTTAAAACCAACGCTTTTACGCAAGCTAAACGTTTTGGAATCAGTTCTATTGTACCACAATATGAAGCGCTTTATGAAAGGGTGATGGGGAGGAAGGTTTAAACCGCTTCGCTAGTTTAATAGTTTAAGGGTTTAACGGTTGGAAGCATTCTCAATTGCGCCCTTTGCTCCTTAGCAAGCTTTGCGCGAAACAAAATTATTTCCTTCTCAACCATTTCTCTGGATCGTAATTGCTACTCTCATTGGAAATATAAAAATCAACAGCACCTACGCCATCAAAATTTGCTGCAACTCGCCCAATAGATTGACCTGTTTTGATTTGTTGTCCACGTTGTACCGTAACGCCAGACAAATTGCTATATGTAGTAAAATAACGACCATGTTGTATAATTACCACCGTCATATCTTCTATCACCTGAACTGTAGAAACCGTTCCGTCAAAAACAGCTTTTACAGAACTACCTATATCAGATGAAATGGTTACGGATGTAACATCCATTACCGTTCCGCTTGGTAAGGTATTTTTACCATAATGCATCAATACCATGCCTTTATCCAATGGCCAAGGCAAAGTGCCTTTATTTTTTTCAAAACTTGCATTCAATGCAATATTATCTGCATTCAATAATACGCTTTCTACTGGTTTAGTTGGTGTGGTTTTTACCGGCGTTGTAGTTGTCTTTGTTATTGGAATATTGGTATTGTTGGTTTTATTTTTCTCCGCTTCTTTACGCAATCTTTCTTTTTCTTTTGCCGCTTCCTTCATTGCTTTTTCTCTTGCTTCGGCCTGGGCTTTTTTAATGGCAGCTGCAATGGCATTGTTTACCTTTTGCATTTGCTTACGCTTCGCTTCTATTTGCTTGTTTAGTTGCTTGCCTTGTTTTTTCAACTCCGCCAAAACCCTATCTTTTTCTTTTTGCTGCGTTTCAAGTACCGCCATCTCCTTGCTTTGTACTTCTAATACTTGATTTTTAACTTCTTTCGTGCTGCCTAAATCTGTTATTCTCTTCTTGCGTAAATTTTGAGTACGCAAAATATTCTGCCCCTGCATTTCACGATAAGTACGGTAACTTTTTAAATAATTTATTCTCTTGATCGCATCATTAAAATTTGCCGAGGAAAATATAAAATTTAAGAAATCATAGTTACTTCTATTTTTATAGGCATAAACCATGCTTTTTGCATACTCTTGTTTCAATGTATCCAACAAACGATCGTAACGATTGATGTCTCTTGAAATATTGTACATGTTGTTGTTCAATACGTTCAAATCTTTATTGATGTTGTCTATAATCCGATCTTGTAAATTTACTTTCTTTGAAATCAGATTGTATTGAAGAATGTTTTCTTTTGTTTGTTGCTTATTGTTATTAAGTAATTGTTCTGTTTCTTCAATTTCTTTTTTCAATTGTTGACGCTGCTTCTCAAGCTCTTCGCGTGTTTGAGGCTGAGCTATTAATGCAATTGAAATGATATTAAAAAGGACAATGAATAAAATATGTCTAATCATGTAATAATTTTACAATTGTTGCAAAAATACAAACCATATCCAATTTTAAATGAAATAATGGCTTTGTAAATAACAATTATTTTCTGATATAATTTTTAGGTACGTTAAAAGTAAGCGACAAATCTTTGTTAAACTCGTATTGTTTGAAAATTAAATTTACATCCAATTTGGTTTTTTCTGAAACAGATATTTGACGAGATTTTGAAAAAAATATTCCATTCATTAATTCGTAATCATCATAGGTAATATCTGCAGTTCTACTTCTTAAAATATCGACATCATCCATTTTACTATGCACCATAAGCTTACTGTCTAAAGTAATGGTAAATAAATTTTTAAAAAATCGATTTAAAGTGGACAATAAAATTCTGTCGTTGACTTCACGGTATGATTGAATTGTGTCGCCTATAAATATTGGATTCCCTACAATTAAATCTTGCAATGTTTTATAATCAAAAGGAATTTCAGTTACATCTTGTAAATAATCAAGCGAACGATATTGAACTTCTTTTTCTTGTTTGTTTACCAATACTACACTGTCTTTTGTAATAAAAACCCTAAACACTTCTACATTAATAATTGAAGCGGATAATGAAATCCAAATTGCTGAATCTTTTACTATTTTTACGACCGCTGTTATATCAGGATTTTTCCCTTTTGAGCCTGTTGATTCTACTTTTATTTTTGCGGAGAAAGTTTTAAAATCAATATTGTTTTTCTTAAACTGTACAAATGTTTCATTTACTTTACGAATAGAATCTTCAGCATTTTTATCTACAACAACCTCCACTACCTCTTTGGGCTGTATCGCTTTATTGATTTGCTTTGTTATTTTACAGCTTACAAATAAAATCAAGCATGATATAAAAACTGATATTGAATTTTTCATTTTAATTGTAGTACTTAGGTTTGGTTTAAAAATGATTTTTAAAAACGCAAACTCATAAATATAAATGTCTATTTTTTTTGTAAATATACTGCTTAAAGTTGGGTTGAGATTGAGGTGATGATTTCCATTTTTTTTATCTCAATATGTGTTGAGGGAAATTAATTTTCAGTAGTTTATTGCTTCCCAGTATGACCAAATCCTCCTTCTCCTCTTTCTGTTTCATTTATAACATCTACTGCAATCAGTTCCACTGTTTCTGTTTTAGCAAAAACCATTTGTGCAATTCTATCGCTATTATTTATGATTTGAATTTCGTTGCTTAAATTAATCAACAACACTTTTATTTCTCCTCGATAATCACTATCGATGGTGCCTGGTGTATTTAAGCAAGTTATGCCCTGTTTCAATGCCATTCCACTTCTTGGGCGAATTTGGATTTCAAAATTCGGGGGTAATTGTACAAATAATCCTGTTGGAATAAGCATTCTCTCCAATGGATTTAATGCAATAGGACCCGTCAAATTTGCACGAATATCCATTCCTGCAGATCCTGCTGTAGCATAAGCAGGCAGTGGATTGGAAGATCTATTAATGATATTAATTTTCATTTCAGACATACGAAAAATCTATTGTGATTTTTGTTTTAGTAATATGGTTGCGTAAGCTACCAAACCTTCTTCCCTACCTACAAAACCCATTTTTTCTGTGGTGGTTGCTTTTATGGAAACATCTGAAATATCTAATTGTAGAATCTCTGCAATCGCTTTTTGCATGTGAGAAATATATGGTGCAATTTTGGGGGCTTGCAAACATAATGTGCTGTCAATATTAACCACTTCATAATTTTTAGAAGCAATTAAATCTTGGGTTTTTTGCAACAGTATTTTACTGTCTATATTTTTAAAAGTGTTGTCGGTATCTGGGAAATGATATCCAATATCACCTAAGCAAAGTGCACCGAGCATGGCATCGCATATCGCATGTAACAATACATCTGCATCGCTATGACCAAGCGAGCCTTTATGATGTGGAATTTTCACACCACCAATCCAAAGGTCTCTGCCTTCTACCATCTGATGAAAATCAACTCCGGAGCCTATTCTGTATGACATATGTTTTTAGTTCAAGAGGTTTTAGAGGTTTTAGAGGTTTTAGAGGTTTTAGAGGTTTTAGAGGTAGGAAGCTTCGCCAACCTTTTGAACTTATTGAACCCATTGAACCTTTGGAACATTTACCTTGCAAAGATAAAAAAGCGTTTCCGGTTAAAGAAACGCTTTTTTAAAAAGTTATTTAGAATTATTTATTCATGTTGTACACTAAACTGAAACGTAAAGTGTTTGATAATGGGTTACGGTTTACACCAGAACCAGTTGGTAATAAATAAGAGAAATTCAAACCAACCATATCATACTTCAAACCTGCGCCTAAAGTAAAGAATCTTCTATCTCCTTTGATTTTGTTTTCGTAGAAATAACCTGCTCTGAAAGCAAATTGATCTTTGTACCAGTATTCAGAACCGATAGCAACAGTTGCTTCTTTCAATTCGTCTTTACCAGCGTCTCCAAAAGAACTGAACCAGCTTGAAACAACACCTTTTGAACGGTATTCTACTAAACCTGCAGAATCACCAGAACTTGGAGGAGTTGGAACCATCAATTTATTAATGTCTAAAGCAAAAGTGATTTTGCTGTCTGCATCAAACTTTTTATTGTATGCAGCTCCGATACCAAAGTTTGCAGGGATGTAATCTTTTTGGTTTGCATCATTTGTATACGAAATTTTTGATCCTAAATTTGATAAAGTAGCTCCCCAATCAAATCCATTACCATCAGCTTTTGTGCCTTTGTAAAAGAAATGAACGTCTCCAGCAACTGAAGTTCCTTTTTTATAAGTCACTCCATTTACGTTTCCACCAGCCAAATCAGAACTGATATAACGAATAGCAACACCTAAGCCAATTTTGTTTGATAATTTTCTTGAGTATCCTGCATCAATACCTAATTCACGTGGACGAAATGTGTTTAAGGCAGCACCGTTATTATCAGTAAACTGAATATTACCTAAACTGAAATATCTTAAAGAAGCAGATATTGCTTGAGTTTCGTCTAATTGATAATAACCAGCCAAAGAAGCTAAGTAAACATCATTTAATTTCAAATCACTCAACCATGGAGTATAAGAAGCTGCAATTGACATTTTGTTTGTTGCGAAAGGCGCTTTCGCTAAATTCCAAAATCCTACGTTTGCATCAGCTGAAGTTGCGATACCTACGTCTCCCATACCACCGCCACGTGCGTCTGGAGAAATTCTTAAAAATGGTACTGCAGAAGTAACTACGTTGATTGGTTCTGCTGTTTGAGCTTTAGTTGTAACCGTAGCTCCTACTAACATAAGTAATGCTGTTAGTTTCAAAGTTGCTTTTTTCATGCTATTTTTTTGTCTTGGTTAGGTAGAGTTCTCTCTATAATTTTTTGTTTTGGTTTTTAATTGGTTGTAAAAATAATCGTTTTATTGAATTAACCAAGTTTTTTATTGAAATCATTAAAAAAAATCTGTTGTTTGTGTTTCCTTATCTCAATCACATCTACTTATTTTTTTATTAAAAAATCAAAACGAATTTCTTTCTGTAATTTCTGAGTTAAAAAAAAATTGTTATTTTTTATTAACAACTGGCATAAAATTATTTTTGAATCGGGTAAAGTTTATATATTCGCACAACAAGTAATTGTGTACATAACAATAAATTAGATAACCCTTCGTTAAACAAAATTGCAAAACGAATGCACATGCAAAAAACAACTTCAGTAAGAAATCTTTTTTTAATCCTGGTATTGGGCTCTTTCACTATGAGTTCTTGTGGTATTTTTTCTAAGAAAAAAGCAAAATCAAGTGTTACAGGATGGAGCTATGATGACAAAAACATGGGTAATTTCCATGTTACAAAAGTAAAATATCCAAAAGCTGGACCAGGCTTGGTGTTTATCCAAGGGGGTAGTTTTGTAATGGGTGCCAAAGAAGAAGATGTAATGGGTGATTGGAATAACATTCCTCGTCGTATTACCATTCCTTCTTTTTTTATTGATGAAACAGAAGTTGCAAACGTACATTATAGAGAGTATCTATATTGGTTAGAAAATACATTTAGTAATGATACCGCTATTATGGCTAAATGCTTGCCAGATACTTTAGTTTGGAGAGAAGAGTTGGCATACAATGAACCATATGTTGAATATTATTTCAGGTATCCTTCTTACAATTTTTATCCTGTAGTGGGTGTAAGTTGGCAACAAGCTCATGATTTCTGTATTTGGAGAACAGACAGGGTAAATGAACTCAGTTTGTTACAAAAAGGATATCTAAAAAAAGATGCAGTTAAAAAAGAAATGAAAGGAGGCGGTGCAGATGGGTCTTTTAATACAGAAACTTATTTGATGAATCCAGATTTGATTCAAGGTAAATCAAAACCAAAGAAATCTACATTACAAGACGTAAATGGTAAACCTAGAAGCACAATCAGACTTGAAGACGGAATTCTAAATATGGGATATCGTTTACCAACTGAAGCAGAATGGGAATATGCAGCTTACGGTTTATTGGATCAGAATCCATCGCCTCGTACAAAAGAATCTAAATCAGGAGAGGAAGTACGTTCTAATCAACAAATATTTTCATGGAGTAAAAATGTAAATGGATTAAGAGATAACCGAGTGGGTAGCTGGCAAGGTAAAATGTTGGCCAATTTCAAACGTACAAGTGGTGATAACATGGGGGTTGCAGGTGGCTTGAACGATAGAGCTGCAATCACTGCTCCCGTATATTCTTTTTATCCAAATGCATTCGGACTATATAACATGAGTGGTAATGTGAGTGAGTGGGTAGCTGACGTTTACAGACCAATGACACCAAGTGATGGACAGGATTTCAACTATTTCCGTGGTAATAACTTCCAGAAATATTACAAAGGAAGTAACGGATATGAAAGAGACAGTATGGGAAGATTGAAAAAAACTGATATTTCTGATGAAGAAGTTAAGAACAGAACAAACTACCAAAGAAACAATGTAATCAATTACTTAGATGGAGATTCATTAAGTGGCGCATCTTATGGTTATGGCATTACATCTTTAATTAACGATAAATCTAGAGTATTTAAAGGTGGAAGTTGGAACGATCGTGCATATTGGTTATCTCCAGGTTCACGTCGTTATTTACAAGAAGATCAAGCTTCAAGTACAATTGGTTTCCGTTGCGCTCAAACATATCTTGGACCACCTGAAGGACCAGGATTCATGGATGGAAACATCTTCACAACAAGAAAACAAAGTAGTAAAAAGAAGAAATAATCTTAAATAAAAAAATGGGAACCTCAGGTTCCCATTTTTTTATTTAAGAAGTTTAAGAAGTTCGAGAGGTTCAAAAGGTTCAAGAGGTTGGGGATTTTCGTCTGCCGATGTTTCTGTTTTCTCCAATTATCAAAGTGAGGGAAGGTTGTTTAAGACGTTCAAGAAGGAGTTGAAGATTTTCAACCCTTACAATACGGGGTGGAAGTGCAAACTTTTACGAAATAACACAACCATCATTAAGGGCAATTTCAAGTAATCCTTATAAAGGAACGACCCACACAAAATGAAAACACTTCCAACCATTATACCATTAAACATTAAACCAGCGAAGCGATTTAAACCTTTAACTCCTATGCCCCAAACAATCGTTCCGCATTTTTAGTTGTAAACTCTGCTACAACGTCGTAAGACTCATTTTTTATTGATGCAATTTTTTCAGCTATGGTTTTGAGATTTGCTGGTTCGTTTGTTTTACCTCTGAATGGAACGGGTGAAAGATAAGGCGCGTCTGTTTCTAATACTAAATAATCTAAATCAATGTCTTTTAAAACCAAATCAAGTCCTGCATTTTTATAAGTAACAACCCCTCCTATTCCCATATAAAAACCCAAATCGATTATTTGATTCGCTTCTTCTAAAGTGCCGCCAAAACAATGAAAGATTCCTTTTAAATTTGAACCTTTATATTTTTTGATGACATCAATTGTTTCTTGGGTGGCATTTCGTGTGTGTAAAATAATAGGGAGATTGTAATGTAACGCCCATTCTATTTGTTGCTCTAATGCCAAATATTGTTCTTTTATAAAAGTTTTATCCCAATAAAAATCCAATCCGCACTCCCCTATGGCAATAAATTTTCGTTGCGTAAATAAATCTTCGACCTTTTGCAATTCATCTTTATAATCTGATTTTACATAACATGGATGAAGTCCCATCATAGCAATACAAATATCTGGATGCTTTTCTTCTAGAGATAACAAAGCTTCTGTTGTTTCGCTATTTATAGCAGGTAAATAAATTTTTTTAATGCCATTTTCTTTAGCTCTATTAATGAATTTATCGATTTCATTACTGAATTCGGATAAATAAAGGTGGCAATGGGTATCAATAATCATAGCGATAAATTTTAAAACAATTACATAAGTTAAAAATCGTATTGGAAAACCCGAACCTAAATATTATCTTAGCCAAAGTTTTCATAGGGTACGGATTAAAACGGGCGCGGGTTTCTACCCATGCCCTTATTTTTTTAATGCCATATCTGTGATTCTTTCAAAGGTAAATCCTTGTTTAGAAAATTGCTCGAGAACTTTTGGCAATGCAAAAAGCATTTTTTCTTTAGCTTTCTCACTGTCGTGAAATACAACAATTGAACCGGCTTTTGTTGACAACAACACGTTATGCAAACATTTCTCAGCAGAAATATCTGGGTCAAAATCTCCACTTAAAACCGACCACATGATTGTTTTCATTTGATATTTTGGTTGTAATAATTGCTGTATTTGAACCCTAGATATCCTTCCATAAGGTGGACGAAATAAATTTGAATCTATGTAACCCTTTGCTTCATCAATATCATTCAAGTACTGCCCATCAGGCGTTTTCCAGCCATTTAAGTGATTAAATGTATGGTTTCCCACAGCATGCCCCTCATCAATGATTCGTTGATACACTTCGGGGTATTTTACAACATTATTCCCAATACAAAAAAATGTTGCTTTTGCATTGTATGCTTTTAATACATCCAACACCTGTATAGTAATGATTGGATGTGGTCCATCATCAAATGTGAGGTATATTTTTTTTTGATGTGTAGGAATTTCCCAAAATAAATCTGAGTAAATTTTTTTTAACCAAAAAGGAGATTTAACAAAATAAAACAAAATGAAATTTTTAATCGTGCGTAAACTTTTCTACTTTCAACATGTCTACCAACAAAATTATACATTATGCAAACAAAAAAAATCATTTTAAGCCTTTCTTTGTTCGTTGCAGCATTTTCATTTTCTTCTTGTAAAAAAGAATCCATTTCTGAAGAAATTGAAAATACATTCGACTTGTCTAATAAACAAGCCATCAACGAAACATTAACCGACGACGCTAATAACATTTTAAATGAAACAGTAGAAACAGAAGGACTTTCTGGAAGCAGAGAACCTTTGGTTTGTATGGGTACTACCACTTGTGCAACGGTAACCGTTTCGGGCGGTGCGTTTCCAAAAACCATCACCCTTGATTTTGGGACATCGGGTTGCTCGGGCACAAACAGCAACATCGTTCGCAGAGGAATTATCACCATTTTATTATCAGATTCTATTCGCAGACCAGGAAGCACAGCAGTTATGAATTTCACCAACTATTATGTAAATGATTATAAAAAAGAAGGTACTATTACTTGGACAAATACCAGCACTTCAACTACAAAATCTTGGACTCGTCGTGTTGAAAATGGAAAAATAACCGCACCTGACGGCAGATATTGGTTTCACAACAGTTTAAAATCTATTACACAAGTTGCAGGAGCAAACACACCACGTGTATTAATAGACGATGCATTCAGCATTACCGGAACTGGTGAAGTATCAAATTCAGCGGGTGTTTCAAGAACATCTACCATTTTAACTGCATTACATAAAGCAGTGAATTGCGATCATATTGATGCAGGTTCTATCAAATTTCAAGGACCCAATCATTACTCAACATTAGATTTTGGAAACGGTGTTTGCGATGCTATTGCAACCATTGCCATAGACAATTATGCGCCTCGCACCATTACATTACCATAAAAAGTTTTAAATACTATTTTTAAACTGCAGACCATCCGTTTGCAGTTTTTTTTTGCTAAAAATGAATATCTTCATTCAAATTTTAAACATGAGTGTACATATTAATGCAAAACAAGGCGACATCGCACCTGTAGTTTTAATGCCTGGCGATCCATTAAGGGCAAAATACATTGCAGAAAACTGGTTAACAGATGTGACATTGGTCGCTTCAACCAGAAACATATTTTATTATACAGGCACATACAAAGGCGTTCGTATTACAATTGGCGCAAGCGGAATGGGTTGTCCCTCCATCGGTATTTATTCTTACGAATTGTACAATGAATACAATGTTGAAGCCATTATAAGAATAGGCACAGCAGGCTCATATCATCCACATATCAAATTGTATGATGTAATAAATGTAGAAAATGCTTGTAGCGAATCTACTTATGCAAAATATGCTTTCGAAATTGATGGAGACGTTATTCCGCATCAAGGCAATTGCTTTGGTATTATCAACGATACTGCAAAAACATTGAACCAAACCATTCTTTGTGGAAACATACATTCAAGCGATGTTTTTTATAGAAAAAATCCAGCATTACCTGCAATTGTAACAGCACATAATTGTCTTGCTGTAGAAATGGAAGCTTTTGCTTTATTTGCAAATGCAAAAACACTTGGTAAAAAAGCGGCTACCTTGCTAACCATTTCAGATGTTATCCCTACTCATGAACAAATTTCTGCTGATGCAAGAGAGCGTTCATTAAATCCAATGATTGAATTGGCTTTGAATGCAGGGATTCAAATGGCTTCTTAAAATACCAGATATTTTTATTGAAAAATAACATCATTCAAAACTTATCTTTGCAACGAATTTTTTTATCGATTAATTAGACAATGTATGAATGAAAATAATGAAAGCAAAATAAGGGTAAGGTTTGCGCCAAGTCCAACAGGTGGTTTGCACCTTGGTGGTGTTAGAACGGTTTTGTATAACTACCTTTTTGCTAAAAAACATAATGGAAGTTTTATTTTACGTATAGAAGATACCGATCAAAGTAGATTTGTTGCTGGTGCTGAAGATTATATTTACAACTGCTTGAAATGGTGTGGCATCGAACCCGACGAAAGTCCGGAAAAACCAGGCAGCTATGGCCCCTATCGTCAAAGTGAACGTAAAGAAATGTATCGAAAATATACTGACCAATTGATTCAAAACGGCCAAGCATATTATGCATTTGACACCACAGAAGATTTGGAAAGAATGCGTTCGGAAAATAAAACCGAAGATAATCCTTCTCCGCAATACGATTCGCGGATACGCATGAAAATGCAAAACTCACTGACACTAACAAACGAAGTTGTACAACAATATTTACAAGAAGGAAAGCCTTATGTGGTTCGCATCAAAATGCCTGAAAATGAAATCATCTCTTTCAACGACATGATTCATCATGAAGTGAGTTTTGAATCTAATTTAGTGGATGATAAAGTTTTACTTAAAGCAGATGGAATGCCTACTTATCATTTGGCTGTTGTGGTGGATGATTATTTAATGAAGATTAGTCATGCTTTTAGAGGCGAAGAATGGTTGAGTAGCGCACCGGTCCATATTTTATTGTGGAAATATTTATTTGGGTTAGACAATATGCCGCAATGGGCGCATCTTCCTTTGATATTAGGTCCTAATGGAAAACTTAGCAAACGCGATGGTGCAAAATATGGGTTTCCAGTTTATGCCATGAATTGGACTG
>CANFUJ010000040.1 GCA_947450165.1 Chitinophagaceae bacterium | reverse complement strand
TGTTTGCAGGTGCTGTAGTTCATCAAATTAAACAACACTTCAACATCAATTGTGACGCTTCTAAAATGGCCGAAGGCTTGTATTTATCTGCTCAACCAGATTTATATGAATTCATGAAAGCTCAACAAGCATCGCATTACTTACGCTTATCTGGCTTTGGTTTGGAAAAAGACCTTAGACATTGTTTAACACCCAACACCGCAAATGTGTTGCCTGTTTTTAAAGAAGGAAAATTGGTTTGTCGTTAATCACACAAACCTTTACAAAACATTTTATGATTAAAAAATTGTTTACTTCTCCACAATCTGCCATGTTCTAATCTTTACTTCTAACATTTTCCTTTACTTTTGCTAATTGCACTTTTCTGAATCGAAAAATTGCAATCACTAAACCATTAAAGGAAATTTATTTTGGCACTACCACATATTATAAAGCATATTTACAACAACGGAACAGATGAAGTGATCAGAAGGGGAAAGAAAATTCATCAATCTGGTTTTGTAGAATTGATTGAACACGACGAACTCATGAGTGCCATTGCATTCAGGGTTAAAGATGATAGTTATGCTACTTTTTATAAAGTATATATTCAAAAATATATCGACCCTAAATTGATGTCTTTGCGCTGCTCTTGTCCTTATAATATGGGAGACATCTGCCGCCATGAAACGGCTGCCCTGTTTCGTTTACAGGATATGGCCGATAAAAATATGTTGGGCAATTCGTTGATACAATACAACCAATACCACACGATTGCTAAAATGAAGCATATTGATTTAAAGATGATAAAAATGCTTTGCTCATCTATCATTTATGAGGAAGCAGATTTGATGTTGAGAACAAATAAAGCAACCATTCTTAAATCTGGTGATGAACGCGTAGAAGCAGAGTTGAAATATAACGGCATTACCTACCCGCTGGTGATTCAAAAAAATGAAGAAAGAAATTTTGACACTTCTTGTACTTGTGCCGAAACAGCCCATCCGCTTTGCGAACACAAAACCTTGCTTTTCTTACAATTACTCAACGCTTACGGTCCAAACTATTTCGATACCATACGAAACTGGGACAAAGAAAAAAACAAACTGCTTCAAATTTATGGGTATAGTTTAAATGATGATTTAACAGACAAATTTGAATTTACATACAAAGAAGGTAAGCCATTTTTAAAGTTATTGGATCCTTCCATAAAGCGTGTGGCTCAGGTAATAGACAATACACCAAAAGTTGCTGCAACATTTGTAGTTCCTCAAAAAGAAATTGCCTCAAGTGTTGTTGAAGATAAGAATCATAAAGCATTGGGGATTGTTTTTAATTTCAATACAAAATTATTTCCAGGATTTTTGGTTGATGCTGTTCAAGGAGAAACCGATGAAGACAGAAAAAAATTTATAAGTAAAATTGAAACCTTAGACCTTACCAAATTTGTAGAAACAGAATCATATATCGAAGATGATAAAATGTTGTTTCAGCAGGTTAGGAAATTACAAAATACAGAAGTAAATAAATTTTTAAATAGGAATTCACCATTCAGTGGTTTTTGGGATAACATTATTCAGCAAGATGGGGATGAATTACCAGAAGAAACGAAATCATTAATTGCCGAATACCTACATCCTAAATTAAAAAAGATATTTGAAGAGCAGGCAAACAATCAACTGATTTATTTATTGCCTCCTACAAAAAAATTCATTACTGCCAATCTTAAAGAAATTGAATTAAGCAATCAATTCATTTCACCGATTTTTAAAGTAACGGTTAAGAAAGATGACTTGGAAATGATTTGCATGGTAAAAATTGGTAACCAGCAAATTCCGTTTAGTAAAAATCAATGCAACAGTAACCTCGTTTTTTTACACGACGATGTTTTATATACTTGGCAAAAAACAGAAGATATATTACAAGCTGAAAAGTTTTTGCAACAAGGAAATTTAAAGCTCAAGAAATCAGAATGGGCCGACAAAATGCAATCGGTTATTCTGCCGCTTACAAAATCGTATCATGTAGAATTTGATAAATCTTTAATCAAAGAAATTAAAGATGTTGTACCTGAAATTCAATTACAACTTCAGGAAAAGTCGGATTACATGGTATTCATGCCTGTATTCACTTACAACGGAATCGAATCAAAACATTCCGATCAACAAACGATTACCATTCCGGATTCAGATAAGTTATTAATCATTCATCGAAATAAATCAGTAGAAGAAAACTTTATCAACAAGTTGGAATCTTTGCATTCTATGTTTGTAAAACAAGAGCACAATCAAAGCTTGGTTTTAAAGGGAACGGAGGTGTTGCGCAACAACTGGTTTTTCTTATTCATTGATTCGATGAAAGAAATGAAAATCCCCGTTTTGGGTTTTGAAGCACTACGAAATTTCAGATTTAACACCGCACGTCCCAATACGCATATACATGTTAGCAGTGGATTAGATTGGTTTGATGCTAAGATTGAAATTGAGTTTGGCGATCAGCGTGTAGGCATTCCCGATATTAAACGCGCCATTGCTAGTAAACAATCTTTTGTTCAACTCGGCGACGGATCTTTGGGTATTTTACCTGATGAGTGGCTTAAACGTTATTCGCTTTTATTTAAAGTAGGCGAAGGCAAAACTGATAAGTTGAGGTTGTCGAGATATCACATGAGTGTGATAGACGAATTGTATGAAAATAGAGACGAAACAGAAATCAGTTTCGCATTAGATGAAAAATTTGAAAGATTAAGGGAGTTTAAAAACATACCAGAAATATTGGTGCCCGATACTTTACAAGCAGTATTGCGTCCATATCAAATTGCCGGTTATCAATGGTTGAGTTATTTAAATGATGTGGGTTGGGGTGGTATTCTAGCAGATGATATGGGTTTGGGTAAAACGGTGCAGGCACTGACGATGCTTGAACAGTATAAAAAAACAAACGGAGATCTTAAAGCCATAGTGGTATGTCCAACAACGCTGATTTACAATTGGCAAAATGAAGTTAGAAAGTTTACACCAGGGATAACTTTTACCGTTCATCATGGAAATAATCGGGTAAGAGATCATGAAGCCTTAACAAAAAGCAACATCATAATTACAACGTATGGCACGTTGCGGAGCGATATTCAAATATTTTTGAAAGTACTTTTTGATTATGTGGTTCTGGATGAAAGTCAGGCCATAAAAAATCCAGCATCAAAAGTAACGAAGGCGGCAAGTTTGCTGGTTGCAAAAAATCGTCTATGCATGAGCGGTACCCCACTTCAAAATAATACGTTTGATATTTTTGCACAAATGAATTTCCTTAATCCGGGCTTATTGGGGAATATGGAATTTTTTAGAAATGAATTTGCCACACCCATAGATAAGTTTGGTGAACCCGAGCATAAAGAACATCTTAGAAAATTATTGTACCCTTTTATTTTACGCAGAACAAAAGAGCAAGTAGCCAAAGATCTTCCTGAAAAAACAGAAACGATTTTATTTTGCGAAATGGAGCCCGAACAAAGAACAATCTACGACATGTATAAAAATACGTATCGTGAAAAAATCTTGGGAACCATCGACCAACAAGGAATTGATAAATCGCAATTAACCATTTTGCAAGGCTTGATGAAATTGCGTCAGATTTGTGATAGTCCGGCTATTTTAAATGAGGAAGATAAATACCCAAATCATTCCATTAAATTGGATGAATTAACCAGAGAGATAACCGAAAATATTGGTGAACATAAAGCATTGATATTCTCTCAGTTTTTGGGAATGCTTGGATTGATTAGAGAAAAACTTACCGAGCAGAATATTCCATTTGAGTATTTTGATGGAAGTACTTCGGCAACAGACCGTGAGAAAGCCATTCAAAATTTTCAAAACAATGATGAGTGTAGGGTGTTTTTAATTTCATTAAAAGCGGGTGGTGTGGGTTTAAATTTAACTGCTGCTGATTACGTATACATTGTAGATCCTTGGTGGAATCCAGCGGTAGAACAACAAGCCATTGATAGAACGCATCGTATCGGACAAACGAAAAACATTTTCGCTTACCGCATGATTTGTATAGATACCATTGAAGATAAAATTTTACAATTGCAGGAAAAGAAAAAGATCCTGGCAAAAGAACTGATATCAGATGAAACCAGTTTTGTAAAAGCGCTTACAAAAGCGGATGTGGAATATTTGTTTAGCTAATTTTTTTTGACACGAAGGATTTGAAACACGAATGCGCGTAAACGCGATTTTTTGACACAAAGGCGCGAAGACACAAAGGTTAGAAATTGTAGGGGTTGAAGATTTTCAACCCCTATTGGAAAATGCTTCCAACCTTTTGAACACATTGAACGTATTGAACTTCTGAAACCTCTATCTCTTCAAACAAAAAATCCCCAGTTATTTACTAGGGAATTTGTTTTAGTAATTCGAGATTCATCATGAAGCGATGAAATTTTTTAATCTATCAAAGTCTCTGTGATCATTAATAAAAAACAATCTGTTGAAATAAGTGATGATTGTTTTTAGCATTTTTGAAAATCTGTTGTTTGTTTGTTTCTTTTTCATAAAGGTGGATTTAAGTGTTTAAATAGGTTATATAAATTTACACTGAGTTTTATTTTTTTACAAGCGTACAAATGCCTAATTATTTGCTCGTTAATGGCATATTTTTCTACGTATTCTTACGGACTTGAAACACGAATACGCCTAAACGCGATTTTTTTGACATAGGAGGCACAAAGGTTACAAATTGTAAGGGTTGAAAATTTTCAACCC
Source organism: Chitinophagaceae bacterium (assembly GCA_947450165.1). Lineage (GTDB taxonomy): Bacteria > Bacteroidota > Bacteroidia > Chitinophagales > Chitinophagaceae > Ferruginibacter. The sequence continues at coordinate 12,408 of CANFUJ010000040.1, read as the reverse complement.
CTACAACCTCATCAACCTCTAAATTTTCTTCTTATCTTGTAACCATTATTCCAAAAAAAATCACACATGAAAAAAACGATCTCTTTTCTCTTTTTATTTTCAATAATCATTACTGCTAACGCTCAAAAAAAAGAATTAACCAATGAGCAATTTTTTAAAAGCAATTTCAAAGGGATAATTAATAGCATGCCTTCTGGATTTACATGGATTGATGATACGCATTTTACGTATAGTAAAGACGGAAAAAAATGGCTATTTGATGCAAAAAATAACACAGAAAGAGAAGCTACAGATGCAGATAAAAAGGTAGAATCAAAAAAATTGCCAACTGCATATTCAAAGGGCAATGATTTATTTATTAAAATAGATAATGTTGAATTGCAATTGACCAATGATTCGGCAAAGGAAATAAATCCTACTATGAGTCCAGATAATAACTATGTAGCCTATACGAAGTTGAATGATTTATATACCGTAAATATTTCTACAAAAAAAGAAACCCGAATTACCAATGATGGCAGTGATGTAATTTTAAATGGATATGCGAGTTGGGTGTATATGGAAGAGATTCTTGGTCGCGCTTCTCAATATCGTGCGTTTTGGTGGAGTCCAGATAGTAAGCAAATTGCATTCTTTAGATCCAATGATTCAAATGTTCTTGAATATGTAATTACGGATGCGCCTGGTCAACATGGTGTGGTAGATAAAACCAGATATCCAAAAGTAGGTGATCCAAATCCGGAAGTAAAAGTTGGAATGGTATCACCAAACGGAGGAGAAATTGTATGGGCTGATTTTAATGAAAAAAATGATCAATATTTTGGATTGCCGTATTGGAAACCAGATGGTAAAACATTGTTGGTTCAATGGATGAATCGCTTACAAAACGAGTTAAACATTTTTGAAGTAAATCCAATGACTGGCAAGAAAACTGAATTTTTAAAAGAGACACAAAAAACTTGGATAAGCTTGGATGATGAAGGGAATAGAATTTCTTTTTTGCAAAATGGAAAAGGGTTCATTTACATGAGCGATCAAACAGGATTTGAACATCTTTATTTTTACGACATCGCTGGAAAGCTAATAAACGCCATTACTACAGGAAAATACACCGTTACAGAAATCAACTTTATTGACGAGGTAAACAATGTTGTTTATTTCACAGCACGTAAAGAAAATTCGGCACATAAAGATTTTTACAGGGTGAATATGGATGGTAAAAAACTTCAACGTTTAACCTTTGGGGATTTTAATCACATGCAAATTAATCTTTCACCAAATGCGGGTTATTTTATCACCTCGTACAACAATGTATCCACGCCAACAAAAATGACTTTGGTAAGCAATAAAGGAAAAGTTGTAAAAGATATTTTTGATTCAAAAGGAAATGATTTTGATAATACAGCTTTAGCCAAAACAGAATTAATTCGTGTAATGAGTGATGATAGTTTGTATAATCTTCCAATGAAAATTACATGGCCGGTGAATATGATTCCTGGAAAAAAATATCCTGTGTTGATTTCAATTTATGGTGGACCAAATGCAGGCACTGTAATGGATACATGGTCGTTAAACGGCGCTCAACAATGGTATGCCAAAGAAGGGTTGATACAAGTAGCCATGGATCACAGAGCGAGTGGACATTTTGGAAAAGAAGGCGTGAATTATATGTATCACAATTTGGGTTATTGGGAAATGAAAGATTATTCAACAATGGTAAAATGGTTGATTGCTAACGGTCAAGCAGACCCGACGAAAATATGCATTACTGGATTTAGTTATGGTGGATATATGAGTTGCTATGCGCTTACTTATGGTGCTGATGTTTTCACACATGGTATGGCTGGTGGAAGTGTAATAGATTGGACACTTTATGACTCGCATTACACAGAAAGATATATGGGTACACCAGCGAACAATGCTGCAGGTTATAAATCAAGCTCGGTATTAACGCATGCGGATAAATACAAAGGCTTGTTGCAAATTGTACATGGTATTGCAGATGAAAATGTGCATCTTCAAAATAGTATTCAACTAGCAAGTAAGTTTCAAGATTTAAAGAAAGACTTCGACTTCATGACATACAGCACTGGCCGTCATGGCTGGGGAGGAAACAAAGGATTACATTTTCAAAATTTGAAAACGAAATTTATTTATAAAAATTTATTGGAAAAACCGGTTCCTAAGGAGATGTTGAAATAAGGGGAAATATTACAGGAAAATTAAAGAAAGAATTGTTATAATTTCTGAAATCTCAAACTAGAAAGTTTCTAATTAATTTTTTTCAAATTTTACTTTGAAAATTTATTCTTGTAACTTTTTCGATTTCATTGATCGAATCTTTTTAAAAACGTGTTTACATATAAAATTTTAATTTATCAATCCTTAATTCAATTATGTTTGTATTATTTATCGATTAAATTCTATTCAGTTCAGAATTATTTTTTAAAAAGATTATGTTAGAAAAAATGAAGAAAATATTATCATTAGCATTTACTAATAAAATGCTTTTAATTCTTTTGCTGGTTTTATTGATTGCGCCTTTTCAATTTTTGACGCTTCCAAATACCAACCTTGATAACTCTTGGCAACTGTCAATTAACCTTGCCATAAAAAATCATATGATTTTTGGGAAAGATTTCGTTTTCACTTATGGTCCACTAGGTTATTTATTAACCGGGGTGCCTGTTTACGTATCTCGGTTTTCAATCTTACTGTTTAGGATTTTGATGTTTGCAAATGGTGTGTACTTTATTTATTATTCTATTAAAGAATTAAAAGGAAAATTTGAATTACTTTTTTTTGTACCCGTATTGATCTTTTTTAATTTCTTATTTTCAATAAATTTTGACCTCCTGATATATTTTCATTTTCTTTTCTACATATTTCATTATATAAGACATAGGCACTTGGCGGCTTATATTATAGGAGCTCTTTTCGCAATTTTTGGTTTTTACATTAAGCTAAATACCGGCATCATCATAAACTTTTTACTTTTTGTTTCGATCATTTATTTTTTATTAGTAGGAATTGGCAACAAAATCCTGCATGTGTTTATGTTCATCTTTATTATTTTATGTCACATTGTTTTTACTCATTACCTAAAAGTAGATTTCAAAAATTATATAATCAATGGACTGGATGTAATTAATTATTATAATGATGCAATGTTTAAAAACCCACCGAATATTTATGTTTTAATTGTAGCAGTTTCAATAATTTCTTTGTTGTTTTCGGTAATAATAAGTAATCTAAAAGATGTTATAAAAAAGAAAGACGAATGGTTTTTATTTTTAAATGCATATCTATTATTGTATATTATTTTCAAACAATCTTTTGTAAGAGCTGACATAATCCATTATTCTACTTTCTTTTTAATTCCTATTTATTTTGCTGTATTCATTTATTTATTCACTAGTGCTGAAACCATTAAGCAGTATATTTTAAAAATAATTCCTTTTTTATTCATATTAACATGCCTAATAAAAATTGAAAGAACTTCATTTTCATTTGATTCGGTTAAATCTAATATTCAAACAATTTTGTTTTATGATAAAACCAATAATGCTAATTTTAAAAATGTAGCAAAAAAATCATTCATTCCTGAAAGGATGAAAAATATTATTGCAAACAATTCAGTAGATATCATTCCTACTGAAATTTCATATGCCTATTTTAATAACTTGAATTATAACCCTAGGCCGATTGTTCAATCCTATTCCTGTTATAGCCCTTTATTAATTCAATTAAATTATAAAAAATTATTGTCAACCCATGCCCCACAATATATTCTGTATCATTCGGGGTTATTACAAGAAGGACGGCTTCCATTTTCAGATGATTCTTATTCCCAACTTGCGTTATTACAACGATATCAACTTATTGACACAGCAATGGTTTATAAGGAGTCAAATGACTTTTCAAAAGATTCAACTTTTTTGATGTTATTCAAGCTTTCAGATCATGTGCGGTCTTTGACAAAAAAATTACTTTTGGATACAATGATATCACTCAATGATAAAATCATTTTACCTCAAACTAAAAACATGATTTTTTTGGAAAGTGATTTAAATTATACGTTACTGGGGAAAATTCGAAGAATTATATTCCAGCCTTATAAGTTAAAGATGAATTTATACACTGATAATTTAAATAAGAAAAGTGTAAAAGGAATTTTACCGGAATTAAAAAATGGGGTTGTAATTAATCAGTCTTTATTAAATTCAGAAGGGAATAATATTGATTCTAAAAAACTGTTTACTTTTTTCAAAAAAGATGGAATGTGTGATGAAAAAATAAAGCAGATATCTTTCATTGCAAGCCCTAAATATTTTAATAATAAATTCAGGATTAAACTTTATGAATTTGTTTTAAATAAATGATTAATTCATTTTCTTGAAATCACCTCTTGAAAAAAACTTTTCAATAAAGCAATACATTAAAATAAAAAAATACCTGCTTCCCATTTCACGTATCTTCAATTTAGATACGCCAGTTTTTCGGTTTCTCCATGAATTTGGTACTACTGAGTAAGTGTATCCACGAACAATACATTTTAGTGAAAGTTCAATTGTAAGATTAAAATGATGTGCAAGAAATGGTTTAATACCAATGATAGCCTCTTTCTTATATAGTTTGAATGCATTGGTAGCATCATTATATTTTGTTCCAATCACAAATCGGATAATATTATTTGCCAACCTATTTACGATCAATTTATGTAATGGGTAATCAATAGTTTTCCCACCTTTAATAAATCTTGAGCCAAAAACACAATCGGTGTTATCTTCTATCATCCGATGATAAAAACGAACTAGATCTACAGGGTCATCTGAAAGATCCGCCATCATAATTGCAACACAATCTCCACTAAATTTTCCTAATCCATATTGAACAGCATAACCAAATCCGTTAGGACCTTCATTATTATAATATACGAGGGAATGAATTTCTTTTTTCAAGCGATCCAAAACCTGAATTGTGTTATCCTTTGAGTTATCATTTACTACTATAATTTCATGATCAATCTTATACTTCATCATTACATCATAAAGCGTCTGAATCGTTTCGGTAATTGACTCTTCTTCATTATGAGCAGGTATTACAACTGATAGCTTAAGCATATTGGATTTTATTTAAAGAAACTTAAGAGTTTAGAATAGCAATAATTAATTAAATTACAAGCGTGATCGTTGACCGTTAAAAATCTCTTCCAATGTTACATTTAAATCATATTTCCAATTCCATTCAGGGAAATGGTTTTTAAATTTTGTAAGGTCACTTATATACCAGATATGATCGCCAATTCGATTTGTATCACTGTATGTATAATTTATTTTATTTCCGCTTATTTTCTCACAGAGGCTAATCGCTTCAAGCATTGAACAATTTGAAAATCTTCCACCACCTGCATTGTAAACTTCTCCTGCTTTTGGGTTTTGATAAAAATGCCAAAACATATTCACTAGATCGTAACAATGAATATTATCTCTTACTTGTTTTCCTTTGTAACCAAATATGGTATACTGTTGTCCAGTGATTGCACATTTCATAAGGTATGCAAGAAATCCATGCAGCTGAGCCCCGGAATGGTTTGGACCTGTTAGACAACCGCCTCTAAAAATTCCGGTTTTTATTCCAAAGTATTTTCCATATTCCTGAACCATTACATCTGCAGCAACTTTAGAAGCCCCAAAAACAGAATGTTTGGTTTGGTCGATGCTCATACTTTCATCAATTCCTTCTTTATAAAAAGGGTGTGATGTTTCGATTTCCCATCTTGTTTCTGTTTCAAACAATGGTAACAAATTGGGTGTATCACCATATACTTTATTGGTTGATGTAAAAATAAACACTGCATCAGGACAAAATAATCTTGTCAATTCTAACATGTTCAATGTTCCTGTTGCATTGACAGAGAAATCGGTAATTGGTTCTTTAGCAGCCCAATCATGACTTGGTTGAGCAGCCGCATGAATAATCAGTTTAATAGAGTTGCCATATTCTTCAAATACTTTTTGAAGTTGGGCAAATTCTCTTATATCAATACCATGATGCTTGTAATTACTGTGTTGATTTGTCAGACGCTCCGTGTTCCATTTAGTTGAGCCATCTTCGCCAAAAAAATATTGTCGTAAATTATTATCAATCCCAACAACTATATCGAATTTTTCTACTAAAAAACTTACTGATTCACTGCCAATTAATCCAGCTGATCCGGTAACTATTGCTACTGACATATTATTAATTTAAAATAGGTTTTAATTCGTCCTGATGTAACTTAATCCATTCGTAAATTTCTGACAATATTGTTTCCTTTGTATATTCAGGTTTCCACCCAGTTTGTGCTGTGACTTCTGAATTGTCAGTTATATAAATTCTTACATCTGCTTTCCTGTTTTCAGGAACAGGAAATATATTGATTTTGTTTTTTGTAAGCTCTTGACATAAGCTTGTCAATTCGTTTAACGAAACACTACATTCAGTACCTCCGCCAACATTAAATACTCTTCCATTAACCTCATTAAAATTATTCATTTGCCAATTCACTAATCTGAAAAGATCATGAATATGCAGAATATCCCTCACTTGTTTCCCCGTACCACCATAGCCATTATATGAAAGATCTTTTTTCCAAAAATGGCGAGCCATCCATAATACAATAACCCCTTGATCTATTTTACCCATTTGCCATGGACCAGTTAATACCCCACACCTATTGACAACTGCTTTTAATCCCAAAAATTCAATGTACTCAGTTATAAGTAATTCAGAAGCAAGTTTTGTACAACCATACAGCGACCTTGGCCCATCTAGTGGAAAATCTGTAGAAATTCCTTTTGAAGAAACGCCCCTAATTTTTTGATCTTGACTAATACAAAACCTTGAATCATTTTCGTAAAAACTAACCTCATCTAATAATCCAAATGGATAAATACGACTAGTAGATAAAAAAACAATTCCGGCATTATGCTTTACTGCAAAGTTTAGGCAATTGATTGTACCTAAAAGGTTTGTGTTAATCAGATAATCTTGACTTGAATTAATACCTGCTAACACAGAAGGTTCAGCAGCCGATTCTATAATAAAATCAACTTTACCTATTTCATCAAAATCTTCTTTATTTCTGATATCACCATGTATAAATATAATACCAGCATTCTTTAATCTAATAAGATTAAGTTCAGAACCACGACGTTTTAAATTATCAAATGCAATAACTCTACTTTGAGGATAAGCCGATTTAAAGTACAAACAAAGGTTTGATCCTACAAAACCACAGCCACCTACAATTAAAATATTATGCATTTTTCTGAAGTAATAAAGTGAAAATCAATTTTGAAACCAAAAAGCTGTTTCAAAATGATATTTTGTAAAATGTCAACTCTTTGCAAGAGCAATTATTTATTCAATCAAAGTTATGTTTTTATTTTATTAAAAAAACATTACGAATTAAAAAATGATTAAACAATTTGAGTACAAAATAATAATTTTTACATGCCTTTTAGACGATTCTTTTTTACATGATAAAAAAGGCCAATCCAATTTAATTATCGCAGGTTTTTTGATGTGGTAAAAAATCAACCAAGATGTCAATGTCGCTATAGTTATTAATATTTTCGTTTGAAACGAAGGAGCCAAATAAGCCAAGCAACTTTGGAAAAACATTTTGAAAAACAGACTTTAATAAAAGAAGTAGACTTGTATTAAAAAAAATTTAAGGATATAAAATAAATCTATTTTCAAAATCTTAAAGATATTAAATTTGTCCATAAATCGATAATAAATGGCTAAGACAACAACAAATCAAACCAACGGGAATATGTGTTCCTGAGATTAATTTAATAGAAATGTCGAATGGCAAATGGCAAAGTTATTATAATGGTAAACCTGATAACTTGAATTCAAAGTGATACCTACTTTAAAATAATTGAAAAACTCCAAAAATCTTATCCTATACCCCTGAAATTATTTATGCAAAATAAACAGAAAGCAGAAGAAGAAAAATGCTGGGTGATAAAAAAAATGATGAGATAGCCAAACGCATTGGAGTGAAAGGTGGACATGGGCATAAATTATATGAAGAGTGGAGAGTTATTAAAGAAAAAGCAAGTACAAAAAGAAAAAGCCAAATTGAAACAGAATCGAAAAACTGTTATAAACATTATTTCATTACAAATTATTTGAAAAACAATTACAATTATATTAGACAAGAAATACTAAACGATAAGGTAGTTTATTTTGAGTGGGTATTTGAAGAAATAGCTTTTAAATATGTCAATGATGACAATATTGAGGCTAAAAATAAAGGATATGGAGGTCCGTTTCCCATATTGTATGACACCAAATTACTTGCTGAAGCTTTTTTAAGTAATCCAAGAATTATTACAAAAGAGGAATATGATAACTATTGATGTAGTGTATTTGCGCTTTTTTTAGTGGTCCTAACGGGCTTGAGTTCGAATAATTTGGAAGAAGATGTGCTAAGTCTAATCAATGCTACTGCTCACTAAAGAAAGAATCTTTAATATAAAAAACAGTATCAATAAAAAACAGAACACCATTATTGGTCAATACATTTTCATCATGCAAGTCCTCTAATATTATTCCAATTTTGTTGTTGAAATAATCATTATTCTTTTTTAACTCAAATCCATTTTGATTTAAAAATTCTTTTACCGAAGGTAAATTTGTAGGCTCGGTGATTTCAATAAAAGGTTGTTTTACTACTGCAAACAAAACTTCCTTTTCTTGATAAAATCCAATTAATTCATAAGCTGTTTGAGGAAAGAAATAATTATGAATCAGAAGGCTGTAAAAATAATCTAGCCAAAATTCATAAAAAATAGTGTCATTGAATTTGTAAACAAATTTTTCATCGGAATGCAGATATACTCTTTGTTCAGCGCCGCTGGCAATAAACCGATTTTCATAATGGTCGCAGAACCAGAGATTTTGTGAGTCAATCCATTCAGTTAACTTCTTTGCTTCTTGCTTTTTTGTGAACTCAGATTTTTTAGTGTTTCCACTTGTTTTTTGGCTTTCTCTAATGTAGTGGGCTGCTGCTTTGATAATATCCTCTGCTGAATGATTGCCAATTCCTGAAATGATACTTTGTAGTTCATGTTTTAGATTCATTTAGGTAAAAATAAACAATAAAACGAATAATTTAAAATGTGGCGTTTAATGTGCAGCTAACATATATATTGTTTTCAAAAATAACATTTGTGGTCCCGCCAAATCTATGATTATTAATCTAACTCTGCAATAATCACACAGTTAGAACACCTCCTAATTCAACAGGTCCCGTAACCGTGCCACATCTTTCAAATAATCGCATTTATTCCATTTTTTTATTATCAGCCAAAACACTTTTCGGATTCATTTTAATAACACCATGCTTTAACATCAACTCAGCCCATTTATTAATTTCATCTTTCTTAAACTTATTTACATAACCATTATTGATACCAAAGCCAATCCAATTTTTAATATCATCTCTGGTATATTCATGTTCCTTCTTATTTGTTTGTTTTACTTGCATAATCTTCTCTTTTATTAATAAATAGAAAATAATTGCTAATGATATAAGATTAACTATCTAAAGATTTCCCTGCTCTAATTAAAGTAATTCCTCCAACAGAAAAAAGCACTATTCCTAAAATATTTAAACAAAGAATTATAGATTTTGTCCCTTTTAATTCCTCTATTTGTGAGGATAAATTACTTAAGTCAACATTACTATTACTTATTTTCTCACTAATTAATAATGTGGTAAAAAAACAAAGAGAACCAATTAGAAAACAAATTCCTGCATTTATTAGCTTTTGTCCAGCAGTCTTATATGACAAAACATCTACTCTATTACTAACATTTATTTCTGTAATATTATTATTCCCTAAGTTTGGATTTTCAAGATTATCACTTAAGTAAAGTTCAAGTTTACTTTTTTGTTCTTCATTTAACTCCCTTGATTTGATATGAATTAATAAATAATCATACCATAAACTATCAATTTGACGAATTCTCAGACTATGCAACCTTATTGTTTCAAGTAGCTCATCAATTGTTTTTTTTGAATAAAATTTATCCGCTTTGTTCATATTTTAAAAATTTGATTTACTCATTTAACTATTCAAAGTACAATAGTTTATTTTATATTCCCATTTGTAATCGTATATATCTGGATCTAATCAAAAAAATCACAAGCATAACAAAAGCCTATCCTATTAAATCAATCATCGTACACTTACCCCTAGCATCTATAATTAAGTTGGTTACACTCTCAAATAATTACGACAGATTACAGTTTTTATGAAACACTCAGTTTAAGCGATTTTAAAGCGTTTAAATATGCTTTATCTTTTTCTTGTGTATGCTCAGCAATCAACATTATATCATTTTAAAAACACTATCAAAATTCCTTTAAATCCCTTTTTGATTACTTATTCCTTTTATCTCATTTCATTCATTTATTATTAAATTCAGGGAACCTTTTTACGTATATGATATTATTATCTTTGTTATAAATTAAAATATCGTAGAAATAACATTAACAATAACATAAATAAGTAATTAATATTAAATTGAGGGAACCTTTTTACGTATATGATATATTATCATTGTTATTAAATTTTATAGTCATTATTAAAGCTGTAAGTAGTATCATTAAAGTAATAGGTTATGGATAATAAAGCTAGAAGTTATAAGATGAGAGAAGGTGTAGATTGGTATGATGATGAGAGTGGCTTAAAGCCTAAACATAATCAAAAGCATATTAAAACGAAGAAGTACTGGAATGAGTTTAAAGAGATATGGTGTAGTAAACCTGTAAAAAAGGTATTAGTTAGTAATAGTAATATAGAGGTATATGATTTTAAATATTATCCTTTATCAAAGATTAAAGAGGATTTTGGTAGTACTGATTATGAGAGGATTGGATTGTTTTTAACTGAGACGTATCGTAAGGGATTTAGTAGTGGATATAAAGCATTGGATTGGGAGTTTGTTTACTGGGAGTTTGATATTATTAGGAAGTACTTAGGTATTAGGTGGAGTAGCATTGTTGATAAACTATTGATTGATAGATATATAGAACTTGATACTAGTAAATCTGGGTATAATGCAAATAGTAATTGTAGATATTTTAAGCTTAATAAAGCTTTTAAAGGTAAGGATGATTATAAGCCTTTTAATATTGTTTATGTAAGGGATAAAAGGTTAATAGATAGTATCAATCAATATTATAAGCAAGTAGTAGCGGATAGAACAGGGATAATAAAATATATAGAGAGTACATTAGATAAATCAAGTTTAGTCATTAATAATGTTGATGCTGTAATTAATAAGATATGGAAGGCTAAAGTAGTAACAGATCATGCTGATTTATTAAATGATTATATAAGCAAATCAAAAAAAGATAAGATTAGGGACCGGTTATCTGATCTAGATCGGTATGAGAGGTATTATTATAGTGATTTAAAGCAGTACTGTGATTATTTGGATAGCATACAGCAGGAGGCATTATTGTATAGAAAAAGAGTGTTATATGGATTAAGAGAATCAAGCTTTGGAGGTAGGATATCGCATTTATATAGTAATGCGCCGAAGGAGTTTAGGAAGTTTTTAAAGATTGATAATGATGAAGTTGTTGAATTTGATATTAAAGCATCGCAACCAAGCTTTCTATATATCATATTCCAGAAGTGGTATGATTTTAATAATAAACATAGGGATATAGCAAATGCGTCAATTGAGTATAAGGAGAGATTTAAAATAATATCGGGTGCAAATATTGATATCTATAAGTACATGATATTAAAAACAAAGGGGATAAAGCATATAAGAGATAAGCAATATAGAGTCGAGATGAAGACGCTTTTTTATCAATTGATATTTGGTAATCCTATTAACAAAATTGCGGGTAAGAATAGAAGAGATTTAATCATTAAGATATTTGGGTTAGATTTTTATGAGTTCTTGGAAGAGCTGTCAAAGGGTAAGTTAGGGCTTGATAAAAATTATAAAAACCTATCAATGTTATTGCAAAAAGAGGAGGCTGGATTTTTAAATAAAGTAATGCTGAGATTGATAGATAAGGAGTTATCTTTTTTGCCGTTATATGACTCGTTGATTGTAAAAAAATCTGATGCTGATAATGTAAAATTTGTTTTTGAAGAAGTTATTGAAGAGCTAGGATTGACGGGCATTTTGAAGATAAAAAAAATTAAAAAAAAACTTAAAAATAGTTATCAAAATTTTTGAGAGTGTAAAATAAACTGTGTCAAGAGTTAAATTATTTAACTTTAAAACACAGAAAATGGAAAAGAAAACTCCTCCGCCATTCGATTACGAACTGGCCAAGCAAAAAGTAAAGGAACAGCTACGCAGTGGCAAATCCTTATTCAG
>CANFUJ010000039.1 GCA_947450165.1 Chitinophagaceae bacterium | reverse complement strand
AGAATAATAATCTCTTTGCATTCTGTTGCTGTCTTTTTTTTGGCCTCTCTTTACATTTTTACCGAGATGATTGCTGTGCATTCGATAACGTAAATACATTGAACGATCAACATATAAATTATATCCTGCTTTTTGCATCCTCAAATCATAATCGAGTTCTTCCATACCAAAAAATAAAGTTTCATCAGGCAATACTTTGTTTTTTAATATAACATCTGAGTTAATGATTTTAGACATATTTCCAGCAATGGTATCCACTTTTAATTCACCTGTTTTTTGCAAATCTTCATCAGGAACTCTTTCAATTAATCCATTTTTCCTATTAAAAAACTGCCCTACAGAACCCACGCAACCACAATCAGGCAGGGCATTTGCCATGTTTAATAATACTTCGAAATTGTCTTTAAAAAACGGAGGGTCATCATCATCTCCCCAATAAATCCATTTATAGCCTTCTTGAGATAATCTTTCGAGTCCAATTTTTGCAGCGCCTGCTGGACCAAGATTTTTTCCGACCCTGAAATATTCTACTTTGGGGTTTTTATTATCAGAAAACAAATCCTGTGTTTTGGAAGAAATGCTGTTGTCAATGATTAAAACTTTTTCTGGAGAAAGACTTTGATCCAACAATTTATCAATCGTATCATTAATAAGATGCGATCGCTCAAATGTCATGATAAAAGCAGCAAAGTTTTTGGTTAATGGATTGGGATTCATATAATTGGATATTGGTTGCTATTGGTTAGTATTCATTGCTAATGGTTTCCATTTTAATTTGATTAAAAAAGGTACCATTGAAATTATACATTGGATATTCAATTTTAAATCTGTTTTATTTGTCTTCCAAGCCTCTACAAACAACTCGTGAGCTTGCTTGTAACATCCTAACCTCGCGGCTGATACCGCTGAAACCTGTAAAAAAAGTCGCTTCACCTCCAAATGACTATTAAAGTAAGCAACATGTTTTGACAAAACATGCAAATTAGATTGCAATTTATTTGCTGTTTGTTTACTACCACCTGAGATTGATTCTTTGTAGATAAAATTATAATGATCTACAAAACCATAATTAACCTTCTTGTCAAATAACCTAAATTTCAATTCCGTATTTTCTCCATATTTAATTTGCTCATCATACTGACCAATATTAAAAAACAAATCACGTTTCATAGCCCATGTTCCAGCATTGAATATCCCTTTTTCATTGCCTTTTTTATATGGTTTTATGCAACTTGTTTTTTTTTCATTACCATTTGGAGAAAATACAATCATGCTACAAAAAACCATATCGAAATCCTTTTCTGCAATTGAATGAAAGTCAAAAAGCCAATTTTCATTTATAGTATCATCACTATCCAAAAAAATCAAGTATTTTCCAGAAGCATGTTTTGCACCAAAATTTCTAGCAGCGCAAACACCTTTATTCATTTGTTTGAAATATTTTATTCTCGAATCGTTTAAAAAAGGTGAAATGATTTCTTCTGTATTATCCGTTGAACCATCATCTGAAATAATCAATTCAAAATCTGTAAACCTTTGCATTTTCACCGCCTCAATAGCCTTCCTAATGATATGCGCTCTGTTATACGTAGGAATGATGATGGAGAAAAATGCCATAATTTAATTTGTCTATTATTTTAATGAATGAAAAAATGCTAAATACTTTTCGGCAACCATATCCATAGTAAATCCTGATTTCACTTTTTGCATTGAAAGCACTCCCATTGATTTACGTTTCTCTTCATTATTCAATAACTCCAATATATAATTGGCATAATCTTCTGGATTTTGCGTTTGAACCACATAACCCGTTTTCCCATTTTCCAAACATTCATTTATGCCGCCTACATTTGCAGAAACAGCCGGCACGCCTAAATAACCACATTCTAAAACAACACCAGGCAAACCTTCTGTATCACTGCTTAATACTAATAAATCTGAAGCTGCAATTAATTCCGTTACATTTTGTTGGTATCCCCAAAACTTGATGTTGTTTTGTAAATCATATTTGTTTACCAATGCTTCTGTTTCTTGTCTGAGTACTCCATCACCTACAATCCAAGCTTTGATTTGAGGGAACGGTTGTTTAACTAATTTAATAATTTCCACAAATCGATCAGGTCGTTTTTGTGGGGTTAAATTTCCTAAAAACAACAACACTTTATCTGTAAATTCTGTTTTAAATTTTAATCTGCAATTTTCTTTTGAGGGTACATCTTTAAACTTATTTTCTTGAATAGCACGATGGATAACTGTTGTAGGTTTTTTGTATCCATGAAGTGCGACCATATCGTTTAAAGAAGCTTGACTAACTCCAACAGCTGCATCTATTTTTGAAAGAATTAATTTTCGATAATAAAATTGTTTTAATGCAGAGCGGTTCCAAAATTTAGGACTATCAATAATTCGATAAATCAGTTTTGTATTTTTATATAAGAACGGTTTCGCGGCAGCGCCATATTTTAAAGTACGAGAACCATTTAGTAAAACATAATCAGGATTCCATGCATTTATGGTTTTGATTAATTTAAATAATAAGCCTGGATGAATGGTCGGAATCTTTTCGAAAATATGATTTTCATTCCCATTCAATTCAGTATCCTGATCTAATAAACTTAATTTTACAGATTCGTGGTAAGCATATAAATAGACTTTTTTGATGGCAATACCATCTTCATGGAAGTGCTGACTTAAATCGTCCACAAAAACCTGAGCACCTCTGCGAATGGGTTTTGTGTCTAAAAAAAGTAATCTCATTGATTAAAAGTTTGCCATTAAAGTCAACTGTTTTTTTTTCTTTGAAATAATTCAAATAAAACAGCACTAACTCTAAATATTTGTAACCAAATTTAACTTTTTATACAATCAAAAAATTATTTTTCATGTATATTTTAGATTATTATACGGTTAACTTTCCAAACATAATACATGGATAATTTAGAATATCTAATAGGTAATTTTGAAAATAGTAGTTTCGAATAAACAACATTTTGGGAAATAATTTAATACTGTAAAAAAACAAAACGGCTAAACTTCGAAAACATAAAAATATTTTTTGAAAAATCGGTATTTTTTTTCCTGAAGACAATTGCTTATCTCTACCTTTTCCTATAAATCTTTTTAATTGCCAATTTAATGTGTATTTATATTCAGCTACAAGATGATCCATTTTCCAATTGGGAACGAAGCCAATGATATCTTCATTTGCACGCATTTTATCCTGAAGATAATTTTCTTCTCCATATCCGACTACATTTCCACGCATGCCTATATCGGGAGGAAAGCCACCTGCTTTTAGTAAATTATTCTTTTTAAAAGCGCAAATACCACCAGCTGCATGTTGATGATTGGGCAAAGGGCCAAGATCATTTCTTAACATAGGCATTTGTCCAAAAATTGGCGACAACCATTTGGGCTTAGGGGTTCTATACCATGGATAAAACATCCCTCCAAATCCATCAAACAAATTATTTTTTATAGTTTCCATCATCACCTCATTAAAATCCGAATGTGCTAAGGCATCATCATCCATAAAGCATACCCAATCGTATTTAGCCGATTCAACACCTTTGTTTCTTGCATGACTCAACCCAATTTTTTCTTCAAAAACATAATTAAGATTATTTAATTTATTTTTAAAACTAACAGTAATTTCTTTAGTATCATCAGTTGATTGGTTATCTACAACAATGTATTCTATATTTTCAAAAACCTGGTTTTGACCTATAAAAGAGTTAAGACAAGTTTTCAATAAAGCTGATCTATTTTGCGTACAAATTATAATTGAACATCCATTCATAAAAAAAATTATAAAGATTTAATGCCGCTCTCTTCACGGATTTTTTTACTATTTACAGAAATATCTAAAATCCGATTCATAATCTTACCAATCAATTGATACTTCAATAAATTGCTGTTTTTAAAATGAAATTCAAAAACATAATAACAAGCTTTTTTTTGAAATTCGGAACTAAAATTCGTTTTAGAAAAAAAATCCTCATATAATTGGGGATAATCGTTTAGAATTTTTTTTACATCTTCTGTTCGATACCAATTCTTAAAAGTCATAAACGAATTCATATTTCTAAAATCAATTGGTTGATAATGAAAATTATATTTGCTTGATTCTTCATTAAATTTCCTTATTGCTTCTTCAATATTCCCCTGCATGATGTTTAAGCCCAAGGCTTGTATTAATCTTGCTTTTATGGCTTTTTCTATATCAAAAACCACATCAACATTCAGCGGACTATTATTAGAAATTCTGTTGTCTTTTAATGGTAGTCTTTTAATGACTTCAATTGTATTTTCATACATTCTCCAAGGGTTTCTGGACATACTATTGGAAGTATAACGATAAGCAACCATTGGCTTTGTTATTAAAAAACGCTCTATACCCATCTTTGCAACGCGAATCCAATAATCCCAATCTTCTGCACTTTTTAGAGAAACATCAAATTCTCCTGCTTCCAATGCTGTTTTCCTTCGTAAAAAAAAAGATAATGGTGGGCCAGGATTCCCAATTTTTGTTTGATGAAGAAAAGAATCTGCTGATTGTTTTAATGTAATAGAACTTATCAAAGTATTGTGTTCATCCACCAATTGATGTCCAACCTGAAACAAATCAATTGTTTTATTATTTTCGATTTCTCTTTGAACTTGATTTAAACAATCTGGCAATAAATAATCATCTGAATCATGAAAATTCAACCATTCACCTTTTGCCATTTGAATTCCTGCATTTCTTGCTGCAGATAAACCCCCATTTTCTTGATGGATAACTTTAATTCTTTTGTCATTTTTTGCAAAATTATCTGCAGTTTCTTTTGTATAATCAGTTGAACCATCATTTATAATAATGGCTTCCCAGTTTTCAAATGTTTGATTTTTTAATGATTGAATACATATTTTTAGCCAATCTGCTTGATTGTAACACGGTATTATTATGGAAAAATTGTACATAAATATTGGATTGAATCTTAAATAGTTTTTTTCGAGTTGAAATTGAAATTTAACAATCAGTTTAATCAAATGAAATTTAAAGTATTTGTAAAAAATAATAAGATACAAATATTATCAAGAACCGATAAAAAAAGTAAGTTATTGAAATAGATAAAATCCCACCATGTGCGTTAACAACTAAATGAATGGCTATTGAACTTAAAATGTCTAAACTAAAAATCCTTTTTTCATGTTTTTTTTTGATTTTTTTTACGAAGTTCATCTAAAAAATATTTTTTGTTCAATTGTTGTTTTTAAAACGATTGATTTCTATTTTTTAAATACTTAATTAATTTTTCATGCAAATCTGGGTTAATTTCAAAATCAAATTTTCTACCAAACAAATAATCTCCTTTTGAAAACTCAGAAATATTTTTTTCATCCAATAATTTTGGTGATGAAGCTAATCCTTCCCATTTAATATATCTAAGGGTATTATTTACGACTTGAATTTTGCTTTTCGATTTAAATAAAATTGATGGAATAAAAATTTCCTCTGGAATTAAGGTGAATTTCAATCTTTGACGAAGCCAAAAATTATTTTGAAGATTCTTTAAAAATTCAATTACTGTTGAATGATGAAACATAAAATAGAACTCACATCCGTAATAAGTCTGATTTAAATCAAAGCTTTTTAAAACGAGAGCTTCCCATAGTTTATATAGAGATTTATATAATTTATTTTTTGTGTATTGACTTATGGAAACTCGCTTTTTGTTAATAAAAAAATGTAAGGTTTCCAATCGGTCTTTGCCTTTATTTACCCAATTAGATTCTGGCAAAGAAAAGTGATGCATAAAACTTAAAGGAGTCGAATTTATAAGTTTTTGTTGAATCTCTTCATTGGATCTTAATGGGAAATCCTGAGCACTCAAGTGAATATAATAATCAAAATTTTCTGCGCTTGCTTTTTTCAATCCGTTGATGATCACCTTTACGCAATTATAACTTCCCCAATACGAATTCAATCTTTCCAAATAAATAATATTGGCATCTTGTATCTTTTCTAAAGATTTTTGAAATGGAGTTATATCCTTTTGTTTATCAATATGCACATAAAAATAATGATGTGGATGTTTTAACTGTTCAATTAAACAACTTAACTGTTCCGGATTTTTATATGCTAATATGATAAATGCTATTTTCAGGATGGTGAAATTTTATGATTTTATAAATTTAATCGCTAATCGTTTAGTGTTTTGTTTATTTAAATTAAAAATAGAGAATACTCGATTACTTCCAATAAATAAAGTAAGTAATGTTTTTTTGGAAACAAGTTCTTTTAATGAAAGCAAATGTTCAATAAGTTCATGAGTTGATTTTTTTTGATACGCTTGAAAAAACAATGCTTCATTTTTCAAGTAAGATGCTGCATCGATTGTTTCTGAAGGTTCAAATACTAAAGCAGCATTATCCAATTGCTCTACCCATTTTTCACCACGATGATGTTTATGAATTCCAGATTTTATTTTTTCTGACAAAACAATAATTTCTGAACAATTACTATTGAAATAATTTTCGATTGTTGAAAAATAAGTATCAAATGTTGTGGCTTGAATTAAAAGCTTTTGAATTTCGTTATGAAATACTTCATAAGTAGAGCATAAATGGGCTTGCTGAGGTGCAAAAACAGGAATGGCACCATGTTTACATGCTTCAACAATACCTAAGCCTGATCCTACTGGGAAAGGTTCTAAAAAGAAATCAAAAGTTTCATAATAGGGTTCTGGATTTTTCACAATACCCAAACAATGTATGTTTTTGGGTATTGGCATAGATTCACCAGCAATTTTACTAAATTCTTGTTCAGTTAAACCAATAATTACAAAATTTAAATCGGCATATTTTACAGATAATTCTGTAATGACATTTACTAAATTGGGCATTCCATGTAATGATTGGGCCTTTCCAAAATTAGTCAATGTACCAACGATACGTTTTGTGGAATCAAACCCAAGTTTTGATTTTGATTCGCTCCTATTGGGTGTTTCGTAATTATTTTGAATGGGCAATACTTGAATTTGAGAATTTGAAATTGATTTCCCAAAATGAGAAATCAATGCTCCTGAATTTCTAAATTCCAATACTTTGTGAAAGTAACGCATGCCCAATGTATAAACATGATCTGCATGATTGTAGTGAAAAACATTATAAGTTTTATTTTTACCAAAAGCCATTAATGGAACAAGGTCATCTGGATGCTGAAACAAATAAACTTTTGATGGGCAATTGGAATTTAATTTTGAAATAATTTCTGATGATTTTTCTAAAATGCTATTTTTCGTGTTTAAAATAACAACATCTACATTTTTTTCTTTTAAAGATTCAAATATATTATCAGGTATTGATTTATTTTGTCGAGTAAGGATTACCGTATGTTCATAATTGGGTAGATTATCTATAAAATTTAAAATACATCTGGTATGTCCGCCAATCGCAAATAAAGTGCTGGCAACATACACTATATGATTGTTTTTTCTGTTATCTAAACATTCTGACTCAATCATTTGCTTTTCCAAAATTGAATCTAAGTCAGCATCACTAAAACGTAGCGGATAATTTTTCCAGCAATAAAAAATCAATTGCTCTGCCTTTATCAATTGCAAATTGGCATCCCTTTCGGAAATGACTTCAGCTTTAAGGGTGCTATAAATTTTTTCAATTCGTTGATCTATCATGATTTAAAGGAATCATTGAACTTGGAAAAATTGTTTAATTATGTTTGCAATATAACTCACCTGATCTTCTTTCATTCCTGGCCAAATGGGTAAACTCAAACATGTTTCCGCAATTTCTTCTGCAATAGGAAAATCACCTTTTGAGCATCCTAAATTTGAATACGATTTTTGTAAATGCGGAGGAATAGGATAATGAATCAAAGTTCCGATTTCATGTTCTGTAAGAAAGTTCATGAGCGCATCACGCTTTTCGGTTCGAACAACATATAAATGGTAAGTATGTGAAGCATTTGGAGCAACATAGGGTAAAACCAATGCATTAATATTTGATAAATGTAAGTTGTACCAGTCTGCTATTTGTTGTCGTTGTTTAATCCATGTTGATAAATAATTCAACTTTACATTTAGAAAAGCAGCCTGACATTCATCCATACGCATATTGAATCCAATTTCATCATTTACATACTTTACGCGAGTGCCATAGTTGGATAAAACTTTTGCTTTTTCTGCAAGTTGTAAATCATTTGTAGTAATACCTCCTGCATCTCCAAGTGCTCCCAAATTTTTACCCGGATAAAAACTAGTTCCGTTGATATGGCCAAATGAACCCGTAATTTTATTTTGATATGTTGCCCCTTGAGCTTGTGCGTTATCTTCAATAACTTTTAAATTGTATTTCTCTGCAATCTGCATTATCTCAGTCATTTCGCAAGCTTGACCATATAGATGAACAGGCATAATCGCTTTTGTTTTTGGCGTGATGGCAGCTTCAATTTTGGATGGATCTATATTATAAGTTTGAATATTGGGCTCAACAAAAACTGGAGTAGCTCCTACATAAGAAACCGCCAAAACGGTTGCAATGAATGTATTTGAAGGAACAATCACTTCATCTCCTGGACCAATATTCAACGTTTTTAATGCGATATGTAAAGCATCCAAACCATTGCTAACTGCAATAGTATAATCTACTTTATTAAATGAAGCATAATTGGATTCAAACGCTTTTACTTGCTCTCCTAAAACGAACCAATTGCCATCATAAACTTTTTCAAAGGCGTTCATCATTTCCATTTTCAAGGGTTGATGTGTAGCTGCGAAATTTAAAAAAGGAATTTTCATTTATTATATTTAAATCGATTAAAACTTTTAATTAAGTAAACATTTTTTTTACAACCGCTGGATTTCCTGCAGCCAAACAGTTGGCTGGTATTGAAGAAATCACAACAGATCCTGCTGCGATTATCGTATTATCTCCAATTGTAACGCCCTTTAAAATTATTGATCCCCAGCCAATCCAAACATTATTTCCAATATTAATTTCCTTTTTGGCTACATTGGCATAATCAATTTTTTGTCCCAACACTTCTTTTTCTCTTATGAAAGGATCTACAGGATGAAAATCTGTATCTGCAATAATTGTTGAAGATGCAATTTGACAATTTTTACCAATTGTTACTTTTTTATAAGAGGTAATGGCCACGCCGTTTAATTGAGAGTTGTCACCTATTTCAATAATACCTTCTAATCCACAAACTAGCGTACATCTATATGTCAATGCAGTATTACTTCTTTTGAAATCAGAATTAAGGACAACTTTATTTCCAAGAATAATTTTAGAATTACCTGGCAATTTGCAAAAAGGGAGATAACCCATAACCCTTAATTGCCCGTTAATTTCTATTTTTTTTCCGTAAACAAATTTGAATAATCTTGCTTTCCACTTTTCTTTTCTACTAACTTTTCTGACATTTTCTTGCATGATAATGAATTTAATAAATCATAAAATTTGCTACACTATCTATAATAATATCTGGGTTATAACTTTTTAATTTTTCTTCGCTTAAAAATCCAGTAAGTACGGCAGCTGTATTTATTTGCAAAGTCTTTCCGGTTAAAATATCTTTACCTGTATCGCCTATAATCCAATCTTCTTTTTTTATTTCAATATTTTCAAGAATTAGTTGAGATTTTTCTTTTTCTTGTTTTGTTACTAAAATAGATTTAAAATATTTATTCCATTGAAATTTATTAATTTGATTAATTGCTGTTTCATAAGATTGACGAGCAGTTACAAGATGCAATTGGTGATTTTCAAAAAGTGACATTAATTTATCTTCTACCCCCAAAATTGGCGTATCGTAATTTATCCATTTGGGCTGTTCAATTTCTTGATGCCATTTAATTTGAAACTGTTGAATGTCATTTGATTGAAATTTGAATTTTTTTTCTAGAATTTCGGCATGCCCAATGCCTTTTTTTTTAAGTGTCCAATAATCTTCAAAATTCAATTCACTTTCGGGCACTAGAAAACTAAAAAGCTTAAATAATCTTTCTTTCGAATCAATTAAAGTGCCATCAAAATCAAAAATGATATTCAAATTATTTAGTTTGTTTTATCATAGAATCCCATTCCTTTTTTAATCCAATTTGTAACGGAGTGAATTCTACATTTATTAATGATTTTAATTTTGTTGCATCAAAAAACAAATCGTTATTTCCAAGTTCTTGAGGTCTGTATTCTGGTGAAAAATTTACGCCAGCTACTTGAATAATTTGATCAACTATGTTTTGGATGGTAACAAATTGATCGTTCACAATATTTACAGGACCTTTATAATCGTTGAATTTCAAAAATTCATTGATACAAAATACTACATCATCAATATAAATAAATGCTCTTTTAGCAGAACCATCACCCAAAATTATAGGTTGTTCATTTTTCATGATTTTCTGCATTGTTACTGGAATGATTTTTTGATATAAACTTTCACCCGGCCCGTAAACATGCCCTAGCCTTAATATTTGAATGATTTTATTGTTTTCAACAGCCCATTGTTCAACCATTTTTTCACAATACAATTTTGAAAATCCGTACAACGTATTAGGATTGGCACTTTGCATTTCGATGATTGGTCGATTTGAACTACCATAAACATCAAGCGTACTCAAAAAAATGAACTTTTCTACCGATTTTGGAATTGATAACAATAGCTTTTGTGTAAAATAAATATTAGAATTACAATTTAAAATATCATTTGATTCAGATTTTTTTTTGGGGGTAAAAGCGCCAACATGAATTACCGATTTGATTGAATCAAGACCGGCGTCTAAAAAAGCGGTTGAATCAAAATCGTGATTTTTGTAAAGTATAGTTCTACATTTTTCATTATCTCTTGAACTAAATGCAACTACATTTTCTTTGCCGTATTTGTTAATACAAAAATCTAATAATTTTTTACCAATAAAGCCATTTACCCCTGTTAATAAAATCATTACAAATTAATTATGTTTTTTTCAAAATCATCATTTGTAACCAACAGTGGCTTTGCATCCATTCCTCTTAACCAAAGTAAACCATCAGATAAAGGGTTTATTATTTTTTCGAGATTTGGATATTGATTATATAATGCCAAGTCTTTAAATATTTCAGGCATATTTAAACCCGCTTCTGTAAAAAATAGTACTGTTGTAAAAAATCTAGAGATATTGATTTCTGTTGGATTAGGTATTCCATTGAAATCATAAGCCATATCAACACCAAATATTCCATGAGGTTTATCTGAAACAGCTTTTACGGTATCTATTGCAATTTTATCAACCTTTTCATCTGAAAATGTTTGTCCAACTTTTGTAACACCCGTTACACCTGAAACGGTTCTGTTTCCGTGTGTCCAACCCTTTCTAATTCTAGTTTGAGCTACTACTAATTTACCTTCATGCCAAATAGAAAGCCAAGTTACCGTATCAGGAGAAAGCATTTCGGCAGCTACAAAATCGCCCCAACCTTTATAACGTTCAATCCAGCCTTTAGCGAAAGTGAAATCATTTGTGGGAAGCGCCCCTTTTCCACCACCACCAATAGAAGAAGCCCTCAACCAAATATTACCTTTTTTATCCCCTAAAGTTTCAAATGCTTTTTTTAAATCATCCTCATTATTTATCATGATGTTTTCAGGAACTTTTATCCCAGCTTCTTTGAGCTTGAGATAAGTCTTGTATTTATGTACACAAGTATCAATAACATCATGACTGGGCATGAATGTTTTAACACCAGCAGCATGAATTTCATCTCTAAGTGCAGAGGCATGATAAATTTCCAAATCATTTTGAAAATGAATTAAATCTGGCTTTTCTTTTTCTAAAATTTGTAAAAGACAATTTTTATATTCAGGAGTGTTGGCGTAAGGAATATAATATTTTTTTTCAGCAGCAGATAATAATAAATCTGTTGGCTCACTTCCCATTCCGATAATTTCCTCATTTTTTTTGCTGGCTAATAATGATTTTATTACACCTTCAGAAGGAGCACCACCTGCACCTGCTATTAATATTTTCATGCGTTTTATCGTTTTAAAAATTGATCATAATCCCGAATATAATCGTCTTCGTTGTACAATTGAGATGCCAATACCAAACAAATTGAACCTGATGAGAAATTTGACAATTCTCGCCACATGCCTGGTTTTAGATGTAATCCAAAATAAGGACGATTAAGACTAAATGTTTTTTTATTCTTTCCATCATCGATAGTTACATCAAAACTCCCGCTTGCTGCAATAATTAATTGTTCCAGTTCTTTATGGGCATGAGCGCCACGTGATTCTCCTCCTGGAACATCATATAAATAATACACCCGTTTAATAGCAAATGGTGATTCTATATTATTTTGAATAGGTGTTATATTACCAGCCCTATTTTGAATCTTAGGAAAATGAACGATAGAACAATCAAAAATGGTAAAATTATTTTGTATCATGTATTTCGTTTAAAAACGTATTCTTATCTCGAATATATTCTTTTTCATCATAAAAAGAATCTGTTGCTACAAAAGCCAGAGCATTTGTAGAAAAATTTTCCATACTACGCCAAACCATTTTTGGAACGTATAATCCATAATAAGAACGATTTAATGTAAATTTTTTTTCATCTTTTCCATCAAATAAAACCACATCAAAACTTCCGGATAATGCGATGATGAATTCTTGCATTTCTCTATATGCATGTCCTCCTCTTACTTCACCCCCAGGCACATCGTAAATCCAATAAACCCTTTGAATTGAGAAAGGAAGATGATCTTCATTTTGAAAAAATGATAAATTCCCTCTTTCATCTAGAATTTTTGGCAGGTTGATTATTTTAGCTTGGTGCATGAATTAAAGATTGATGATTTCGTAAGGAATATCTGGACGAACGACTCCTGGCAATGTTTTGCTATTGGTTCCAAAAGATTCATTCGTTAATTCAAATTGAATGACATCATTTTTACTATACAAACCAAATCGTTGATTTTCGCCAAATATGATATTAAAACGATAATTCCCTGCATTTAAAAAATTGGCAGGAAGTTTTCCAATCACTTTGTATGTAGTTTTCTTAGAATCTTTATTGCTACAAACAAAAGCACCGTGATGAAAAACTATTACTTCATCCATGTTAACCAATTCAAAAGTTACATCAAGGTTTATATTTTCTTTGTAATTATAAAATTCTACTTCAAATTGCACACCAGAAGAAATGCTTAAAGCTTCACCATTTAAAGGTTTTGCTTGAAATCGCAACATTCGTATATTTTGATTTCCAGGTGCCGAATCGATTTCACCTTCGTGTATAAATGAAGAGCTTGCTATTTGCGAAGATTGATAATGATCAACAGCTTCATATTGTGTGCCATAAAAATCAAATGTTCCATTTTTTAAAACAAGGCCTTTTGTACAGAGCGATTTCACGGCGGCCATATTGTGACTAACAAACAAAACTGTTCTGCCATCATTTACACTTACGTCTTTCATTCTGCCAATACATTTTTTTTGAAACTCCGCATCACCAACGGCCAATACTTCATCTACAATTAAAATTTCGGGTTCCAAAAATGCAGCTACTGCAAATGCCAAACGCACATACATTCCACTGCTATAACGCTTAACTGGCGTATCGATGTAAGCTGCAACACCAGCAAAATCAACTATTTCATCAAATTTTCGCTGAATTTCAAATTTACGCATGCCCAATATCGCACCGTTCATGAAAATATTTTCACGACCTGTCATTTCAGGATGGAATCCAGTTCCTACTTCAAGCAAAGAAGCAATACGTCCATCAATAGATATTTTTCCTGTAGTAGGACTTGTGATTTTTGAAAGGATTTTTAACAATGTACTTTTACCTGCTCCATTTCTACCAATAATTCCCAATACCTCTCCTTTTTGAACTTCAAAATTGATATCGCGAAGCGACCAAACAAAATCGCTTGAACCTTTTGTAGTTCTATCATTCGTTTGTCCAATTTTTGCATATGGATCTTCTTTTCCCCTGATTCTTGCATACCATCTTTCAAGGTCGCGGCTAATCGTACCAGTACCAATTTGACCCAATGCATATAACTTGGACAGATTTTCAACCTTTATTGCAACTTCACTCATTTTTTTTAATTTATACCGTGTCCATAAAGTTTTTCTCTACTTTATTAAATATAAAAACCCCAACAAATAAAAGAACAACCATAGCACCAAAACTATAAAACAAACTCACCCAAGAAAAAGCGCCTGTTCCTAAATAGGCATATCTAAAAGTTTCAACAACTGGTGCAATAGGATTTGCCATAACATAAATTTTATACTTTTCGGGTAAAGAATTAATAGGATAAATTACGGGTGTAGCGTACATTAACAGCTGCACACCAAAAGTCAACAAGAATGATAAATCGCGATATTTTGTAGTCATTGAACTGATAATCATTCCAGCACCCAAAGCAAACCCTGCCATGATCACCAATAAAAAAGGCGTAACCAGAATCATCAAATTGGGTTGAACAGAAGGATTTCCAGTAAACTTATAGTAACATAGAAAACCTATAAATAGAAAAAACTGAATAAGAAATCGAACAAGATTAGAAGTTACAATGCTTAATGGCATGATAATTCTAGGAAAATATACTTTGCCAAAAATGCTTGCATTGTCTTTAAACACATTTGCTGTTTTGGTGAAGCTTTCAGAAAAATAGTTCCAAATGGTAACGCCTGCTAAATAAAATAAAACTTGTGGCAATCCATCTGTAGATAATTTAGCAAACTTGCCAAATACGATTGTAAACATGATGGTCATTAACAATGGCTGAAGAAAAAACCAAATTGGACCCAGAATTGTTTGTTTATATGTTGCGGTGAAATCTCTTTTAACCCACATAGTAAGCAAATCGCGATAATGCCATGCCTCCTTAAATTTCAAATCAAACAATTTGCTTTTGGGTTCAATAACTTCAGTCCAGGCCATGCTTACCTTTGGGTTTAAGTTTAAAGTTGTGTGTTAAAAAGTTAATCCAGTGCGAATTTATTTGATTTTTTAGTGATTATTCTAGATTTAAATTATTATTATATTAAGTCTTTTAGAAAAAAATCACATGTTGGTTATTTTGTAATAATAAATGTTTAAACCCTATAATAATCGCCGCGCCAATTTTTAATCGCCGTTTTAATTTCTTTGTTTGACATGTTATCGTCTGCAGCTTTTTGAGCAAGTATAACAAACTCTTCATCTGAGGCAAATCTTAAAGCAATGACTTGATTAATTGTCAATCTTTTATCCAACAACTTTCCTGTAATAGCAAAATAACGCAAATTTTCTTCAGCTCTAATTGCCCTGTCTTGCGCTTTTAAAGCAAAAGCCCTTGCATAATACCCAATTAAAATAACGCCAATACATAAATCTAAGAAAAGAACAGGCAACAAACTTCCGTCCCACCCTTTTGGTATATCTGCGCAGTAAATTAGTGTAAATACAATTACGATTAAGGCCAAAACAATGCCAACGTAATATGCTTTGGGCGCCATTCGGCCGTGATTTTTATAATTTTGTTGTTCCATAAAATTGAATTTTAACAAAACTAAACAATTACGAGCAAAACTCTATTATTTTGATTATCAAACAAGTAAACCATTATTTTGTTAGTAGTTTTATAAATACCATAAATAAATATTAAATCTCAAAAATGATAAAAGCATCAATTATTACTATTGGAGATGAATTGCTTATTGGCCAAGTTATTGATACGAATAGTGCTTGGATTGCACAACAATTAAATTCAATTGGGATTCCGGTATTAAGACGTGTTGCAGTTGGCGATACATGGGATGAAATTTGGACTGCCCTTGATGAAGAATCCAAAAAAGTAAACGTTGTTTTTATTACAGGAGGTTTAGGACCAACGGCTGATGACATTACCAAGCCATTATTATGCAAATATTTTGATGGAAAAATGGTTTTAAATGAAGATGCATTAAAAAACGTTACCTATCTCTTTGAACATATATTTAAAAGACCCATCACAGAAAGAAATATTAAGCAAGCAGAAGTACCTGATAGTTGTAAAGTAATCATCAACAAAAGAGGGACGGCCTCTGGAATGCAATTTGAAAAAAATGGAACATTGTTTTTTAGTTTACCTGGCGTACCATTTGAAATGATGGGAATGGTAGAAGAAGATATTTTACCATTATTGGTATCTTCATTTAATTTACCCAAAATTACCCATAAAACTTTGGTTACTTATGGAATAGGCGAATCGATGTTGGCCGATTTACTTCAAGAATTTGAAGAAAACTTACCCATCAATATTAAGTTGGCTTATTTGCCTAATCATGGTATTGTAAGATTGAGGTTAACTTCAACAAATCTAGAATCCGACAATATTATAAACGAACAATTTGAGATTTTAAAAAATGTGGTATCTGAATATTTGGTGACTACGGAAGACGAAGGAATGGAACAAGTGATTGGGAAAATGTTGTTGTCACGTAATCAAACGGTTGGTACTGCCGAAAGTTGCACTGGTGGTTACATTGCGCATTTAATCAGTAGCGTGCCAGGCGCATCGGCATATTATGAGGGAAGCATGGTTACATATTCTTACGCCGCAAAGGAAAAATCCTTACAAGTAAAAAAATCAACATTAGAATCTCAGGGTGCCGTTAGCGAAGACGTAGTCATTGAAATGGCTAATGGACTTCTTAAACAACTCAATACAACCTATGCCATTGCTGTTTCTGGGATAATGGGGCCAAGTGGAGGAATGCCAGAAAAACCTGTTGGTACGGTTTGGATTGCCGTTGCAAATGAAAAAAAATCAATAGCTAAAAAATTTCATTTTAGGTTTAACCGACAAAAAAACATACAACTTACGGCAATGAATGCATTAAATATGTTGAGGTGTTTTATAAATGAACAAGACTAAATTTTAAAAAATCAAATTATCAAGTCATAAAATCGATTTTTTTGTAAAGAACTCATGAAAAATTTATCTATCTCTTGTAAATACATACAAACCTTAAATAAATCAAATCTTAGGTTATAAATTTAGGAGAAAGCTTATGACTGCTATTTGAATTTACTTACATTTGCGAATATTAATTAACCCTAAGTTTTTTATATGAGTTCAGTAGACTTAATCATGCCAAAACTTGGCGAAAGTATAATGGAAGCCACTATTTTAAAATGGCATAAGCAAATTGGTGATAAAATAGCCATGGATGAAACAGTGTTGGATATTGCTACCGATAAAGTAGATAGCGAAGTGCCCTCTACAGCTGCTGGTATTTTAGAATCAATTTTATTTAATGTGGATGATGTTGTGCCAATTGGCGCTGTAATTGCTAAAATAAAAGTTGTTTCATCTAACGATAGTCATCAACCAACTAGTCCATCAACTTCTACTGAACCTAAAAAAGAATATGAGGAAGTAAAAATTGTTGAAGAAATTCCTTTTCAACCAACAGCTACAACAAGTCAAGCCAATAGTAATGGAATGCGTTTTTATTCTCCATTGGTATTAAATATTGCACAAAGTGAGGGTATTAGCATGGCTGATTTAGAGAAAATACCCGGAACTGGACAAGATGGACGTGTAACCAAAAAAGACATTTT
>CANFUJ010000038.1 GCA_947450165.1 Chitinophagaceae bacterium | reverse complement strand
CAAGGTGTACGTTGTGGTAATGATATAACCAATGGATTTCCAAAACTCATTCCAGGGTTAAGAAAAACTTGTGGTGCTTTTGAGGCAAATGAAGAGATAAAAAGAAAACTATACCTCATAAATTCAAATCAATTTTTGTTGGAAAATTTATCAGCAAGAATTCAGTTCTATTTTTCACCAAGAGGAAAAACCGTTGATCAAATTTTAAATGAACTAATAAATCTTCAAGATGAACGTGAAGACCGAGTTGGTGCGATAATGAGAATCATAAAATTTCAGCGTGCTAATGCGAAACTTACAGAGACACAAGAACTAGAATTAATTGATGCTAAAAATTTGAAAGAATTAATTAAAGAGATAAAAGAATTGAAAACGTGGATGGAAACTTAATCTTGGTAATATCAATCTTAATTATCAATCACCTTTACTATTTTAAAATAAAAATCTTTATCATGAATTCCTCAAATAAAGAAACTGATTTATTACAACTGCTTCGATTTATTAACCAAGACAATGCAGTTGGTTGGTGCACCAATGTTTGGTTTAATGGATTAGTCAATAAATATCCATTTCACTTTTTGGTATATGCTCAAAACACAAATCGTAATGAATGGAGAAAGGAGAAAGCAAAAAAAAACATCAAGCGTGAACTGAACGATAAAATGGATAAAATACTTTCATTGTCTCTTGAGCAAAAAGATGCTGACGCCTATGAAAAACTATTATCAAACTTAAATGATTTCATTCTCAAAAATGAAAACAAACAACTTTAAAAATTGATTAAAAATATTTTTAACCGCTAAAACTTAAATTATGCAAGCAGGATCTTATGTAGTTTGTATTAACGACAGCAACTGGAATAAATTGGCTTTTGTGAAATTGAGCGAATTACCTGTGAAAGGAAAAATCTACCAAATAAGAAGAATCATACCAAATTTTGATACATCCGGTAGTATTGAAGACGGGGTTGCATTGGAAGGCATTTATGGAGATTGGGATATTTATACCTTAAAGGGGAACATAAAAATTTTTGAAGAATTTCATTTTATTATTTCTCGATTTAAAGAAATTGAGGATCCATTTCTTTTTGAAGATGTATTGGAAGAAGTAGAAGTAGATCTGTTGTGTGAAGTTTAATTTCAGTTTTTAAAAATTAACTTAATCATTCAACGTTGAAAGATTAATGATAATTCAAGAAATAATATTGACCTATTTTTGCGGCATGATTAGATTATGTTTGATTTTAATTTGTTTATTTGCGGGACAAACCTTTGCCCAACGTACTATACACACTCAACGAATTAATACAGCACCCAAAATAGATGGCGTAATCAGTGAAGCAGAATGGAATCTGGTGAGTCCTGTAGATAGTTTTATCAACAATTCTCCAAATTTTGGAAAGCCCGCAACTAAGCGAACCCTAGTTTGGTTTTTGTATGACGATGAAGCAGTTTATGTGGCTGCAAAATTGTTCGACAATCCCAATGAAATCAGAAAACAATTGACTGCGCGCGACAATGAACAAAGACAAGATGTAGATTTTTTTTCTGTTTTATTAGATACCTATAACGACAATCAAAATGCTTTTCAATTTGTAGTTACCAGCAGAAATGTTCAATCAGATGTACGCATTTCATTGGCCTCACAACGCGATTATAGCTGGGATGCGGTTTGGGAAAGCAAAGTGAAATTTGTGGAAGATGGATGGCAGCTCGAAATGAAAATCCCCTACATATCTCTACGTTTTTCCAAAGCTGACATTCAAAAATGGGGCGTGAATTTCAACCGTTTTACCAGAACCAATAACGAGAGTACGTATTGGAATCCGATTGATCCAAATGTAGCCGGATTGGTAAATCAATTTGGCGATTTGGAAGGCATCAGTAAAATTAAACCACCACTAAGATTATCTTTTCTACCATACATAAGCACAGGATACAGAAGCACACCCAATAATAATGCAAGACAAAACGATTGGCTAAGAAGCGGAGGTATGGATGTAAAATGGGGGATAAACGAAAGCTTTACAATGGATGCTACACTCGTTCCGGATTTTGGTCAAGTGGTATCAGACAATACCATTCTTAATCTCTCGCCATACGAAGTTCGTTTTCAAGAAAACAGACCTTTCTTTACAGAGGGTACCGAATTGTTTAACAAAGCAGGACTGTTTTACAGTAGAAGAATTGGATTAACGCCAACAGGTTTTTATGCAGTTCAACAAATGGCTGCAGCAGATAGTAATATTGAAGTGATTAAAAATCCTGGGGTATCTCAACTTATCAATACCATCAAATTTTCTGGACGCAATAAAAAGAAACTTGGGATTGGGGTATTCAATGCCGTTAGTGCGCCCATGTTTGCAACAATCAAAAACAAACAAACTAAGGAAACAGAA
This sequence comes from Chitinophagaceae bacterium, assembly GCA_947450165.1. Classification (GTDB taxonomy): domain Bacteria; phylum Bacteroidota; class Bacteroidia; order Chitinophagales; family Chitinophagaceae; genus Ferruginibacter. The sequence continues at coordinate 15,380 of CANFUJ010000038.1, read as the reverse complement.
AAAATACAAACGGCCCCAATGACCAACTACAACGTTGTAGTATTGGACCAAGCGCTGAAAGGAAGGTCTTCGATTACTTTTACAAACACCAGTGTCATTAGAGATGGCATCGCTCCTGATGCCAATGTTTCAGCCCTTGATTTTGCATTATTTGATAAGAAAAATGTTTATGCACTTGGGGGCACGATGCGTTACAGTCACATTAGCGGAAACAATACAAAAGATGGATATAACAGTGTATTGAGCTTTAAAAAAGTTAGCGGAAAATTTCAGTTCGACGTGAATCAAAACATCGAATCTGAAAATTATAACCCAAATGATTTGGGTTATCTCCAAGCCCCAAATGAATTTACCACCAATGCTACATTTGCGTACAAACAGTTGACACCTACCAAGCATTTTTTAACCTACATATATTCGCTTGGAGTAACTAACAGTTACCTATATACGCCATTCAAATGGAGTGAAGTAAAAATGAGTGCAAGTGCCTTTTATTTTTTCAAGAATTTCTGGGACTTAACCTTTAGTTATGAATCGAGTCCAGTTTGGCAAAATAATTATTTCGAATTGCGTACACCAGGGAAAATGGTGCGCATGATGCCTTGGCATTATTTTGGCGCGAATGGAAGTTCGGATAGCCGTAAACGATTTTTTGCTGGTTTTGATTTGGGCTATGCAACCACACCGGCCTTTCGAAATGCTAATTTATACAGGGGACAATGTAATCTGCGCTATCGATTCAGCAATTCGTTGAGCATGTCGCTTGAATCAGAAGCGAGTTTTGACCAAGGAAATGTGGGTTATGCATTTTTAAGAGAAACCAACGGCGACCCTATTATTGGATGGAGAAAAGTGACCGAAAGAACAACAATTTTATCTGGAAACATCAATTTTACGTCAAGAATTTTTATGACCTTGAGAGCTAGGCATTATTGGAGTAAAATAAATTATGAGAAATTCTATACCGTAGATGATCAAGGATATTGGATCAATAGAGCTTTCATTGATGGAAACAACAACAACTATAATGCATATAATCTCGACATGTTTTTTACCTGGGATTTTATTTATGGCAGTCGTTTTATCCTAGGATGGAAAAATTGGCTTCCACAAGAGACAAACATAGATGGCAATCGATATAGAGGATATTTAAAAAATGTGCAACAAACAATGACTCAACTACAAGGTCGCGAACTTACCGCCAGATTGATCTATTTTCTCGATCATCGAAAAATGAAGTTTAAGAAATAATATCACATTTGAGTTTCAGCGAAATTTATTGGTAAATTTTTAAGAATGAAATAAATGGTTGAAACCATTACACGTTTGCTAAAATATTCTTCCACCCACGGTTGAAACGGTGGGCTATGAAAAATTTCGATTACGATTGTAATTGCGAAATATTGGAACACAGTCTACTTCCTTATTTCTTATTTTTAATTCCTTATTTCTTATTCCCAAAATCCCGAAATGGAAAACATGCCCACCGTTAAACCATTAAACAACAAACCAGCGCAGCGATTTAAACCTCTCTTCCCCTCCTTACAACCTTGTAACTTTTTCTAATCCGTCCTTCTCGGTTATAATTTGCATTCAAAATAAAACAATATGCAAAAAACAATGACCAAAACAATTACGAAAAGATTATCCTTTTACAAAGAAAATGGACTTTGGTATGCTGATTTACCGGAGTTTCTAGCGTTGGGACTTGGAACCAAGGCAAACCTGCTGATGGTGGATGGCTCGGATAAGTTTCTTGATTTTCTTTCTAATAATGGAAGTAGGGCAACTGTAAAATTGAGCACCAAGCCATTTGAAGATCATACCATCCAGTTGGATAAATTGAAAATCGGAATGGATAAAGCGTTGCTCGATAAAATAGGTCACGCGCCTGTTGATTATGGCGCTTATTACAACGTTGCGATTTATGACAACAAACCATTCCAGCATACACTTTGGTTATGCCCGGTTACTGAATATGTTTTTGAAGGAGAATATCCCGAAAATGTTTACCTGCAATTGCTAAGTAGAAAATAAAATATTTAAAAAATAATTGATGCTGTATTATGGAATGTGTTGACATTTTGTGTCTGTTGGGGGCTATTGTAAAAATGAAATAAGTCACTGGCTGATTTAAATTCAAAAAATATTTTGATTTTAAGTTTGAAAACGATGAACTTCTATTTGCAATAACAGATTTAGAAAATAGTTAATAAATTCAAAAAGTCAAATTAAACCATCATAAATACATTTACTTTAATCAATTAAAATTTTAAAAAATGAGCGAAAAAATCAAAATCCCCAATTTATGCAATGAAGATTGGAACAAAATGACACCAAATGACAATGGAAGATTTTGTGACACTTGTAAATTAACCGTTGTAGATTTTACAAAAATGAGTGATAATCAAATTAAAAATTATCTACTTAATAAAGGGCATGTATGTGGTAGATTTGATTGCACACAGGTTGATACTAGTCACGAATCAACGCTTGAGCTTTTAAATAAAAAAGCAAAAAAGATAAAATTCAAACCGCTCAGATGGTTAGCGTTATTATTACTCTTAATCCCAGTTTTTTTATACTCTATTTTTAATAATAAAAAAATTGATACCCCAGATAATCATGTGCTAATGGGCGCTGTTGCTTCACCTATTGAAAAAGATTCTACAAAAAATATTGTTGATACGCCTTATCGAAAATTAATGGGAGAAGTTGCTTCACCTCATTTAATAGATTCTATAAAAATTAAAAAAGGTCATTAATCATTCAAAAAAAATAATCTAAAAACATAAAATTTAAAATCATGGAAACAAAACACAAAGTGTACAATCTAATCATCCTCGATGAAAGCGGCTCAATGCAGTCTATTAAAAAAACAATTATGAATGGGTTTAACGAGGTGGTGCAAACCATTAAAAGCGTTGCCTTAGAATATCCAGAGCAAGAACATACCGTTTCATTTGTAAGTTTTAATTCTTCAGGTACAAAAAAGATACATGAAAACTCAAAAATAGAATTACTGAATCAAATTGATGAACGTTCTTATCAACCCAACGGCGGTACGCCACTTTTTGATGCGATGGGTGCTTCATTCTTTAATTTGAATTGGATCATAGAAAAAGAAAATCCGAAAAACTACAATGTACTGGTTACCATTCTTACAGATGGTGAAGAAAATGCTTCCAAAGAACATACCGCTCAATCTATTAAAGAAATTATTGAAACATACAAGTCAAAAAACTGGACGTTCACCTACATTGGCGCCAATCATGATGTAGATTTATTTGCTTCGAGAATTTCTATTAACAACGTTATGAAATTTGAAACTAGTGAAGAAGATATGCAAAGAATGTTTGTAAGAGATAGAGAAGCTAGAATGAATTACAGCAAAAAAATCAGGAATTTTGAAAACGTTTCTGATGACTATTTTGAACAAAACGAAATTGATAAAAAAATGCCTGACGACAAAGAAAAACAGCCTGAAAATAAATCAATTTTTAGACGGTTGTTTGGGGGATAAGGTAACATTTTAAAATACAATCTCATTTAAATGAACACTTCAAATTCCGTAATAAGTTTCAACCATAATGCTCCAATTCTATTAACCAGTGAAATCTTTGATGCATTTGTAAAGTTGGAACAATACGAGCTAAATGCTATCGAAACCGAAACCAAGAAACCGATTACAGACGGATTGATTTTATTCTATATTGTAAAAGAAAAATTAAGGGAAAAAGGTGTTCAGTATAGTAGTCCGGGCAATTCAGCCAAAAGAAATTTTATACTTTGGTTTAATGCACAAATGGATAAAAGCCAGACATACACTTATCAAATAGAATTAAAACAAAAATATTTTGATTTGATTTGTACGATGGTTGAGAAAATAAATACTTCCATAAATTAATTATTGAAAACCCTATCATGAAAACTTTTTTTTTAAAAATTTCCTGCTCTTTATTTTTAATTTCTATTTTTTTATACAGCTGTAATAGCAAAAAAAAGTCTGAATCAGCAACAACTGTAGAAGTTAAAAAAGATTCTACTGAACATGGAATGCCTGATTTTTCAAACAGCTTAAATCTTCCAGAATTAGAATTGCCCGCTGTTGGTCATTTTAGTTCTGCGAATCGTTTTGACACACTCGATTTTGATGTAAAAGAATCGGGAGAATATCTTTACGACTTTGCCATATTTTCAAAAGAGGATAAGAAAAATCGTTTGAACATTACGATTGCATCTGAGTTTCATATATATGATGAAGGAGATTTAGATGGTGATGGAACTCATGAAATTGGCATACTTCCCGGTTACAATAGTAGCGCTTGCAGGGAATATCTTGTGTATTCATTCGCAAAGCATAATTGGAAATTATTGTACAGTGTTAGTTCTCACTTAGCCGATAGAGAACAGGGAGTAGATTATGTAAAAAGGGAAGGTGATTTCTTAAGAATCTTATCCGCAGATGACGGATGTTGTGCGTGCTTTGGGCTTGATACTAGTTATGTAAAACGCTAGGGTGAGAAGGTGGTGAAACACAAAGGCACGAAGATTTGATTTTTATGTTGTTGGTTTGAAGTGGTGACGCTAAAGCGTTAGGGTGCGAAGGTGGTGAAACACAAAGACACGAAGACACCAAGGCACAAAGTTTTGATTCGATGCTGTTGGTTTGATTCGATGACGCTAAAGCGTTAGGGTGCGAAGGTGGTGAAACACAAAGAAACGAAGACACCAAGGCACGAAGTTTTGATTCGATGCTGTTGGTTTGATTCGATGACGCTAAAGCGTTAGGGTGCGAAAGTGGTGAAACACAAAGGCACAAAGACGCTAAGGCACGAAGATTTGATTTGATGTTGTTGGTTTGATGTGTTGACGCTAAAGCGTTAGAGTGCGAAAGTGTTGAAATACAAAGGCGCGAAGGCACAAAGTTTTGATGATTAGAGCGAGAAACAGAATGTGAATGAAGAAAAAAGTCGAAAGTTAATTTTCGCTCTCGTTCTCATTTTCATACTGACTTTTTGAACCTTTTGAACGTTTTCTTTATACAAAGACACAAAGTTTTTTGATTTGAGCGAGCTAACTCCCCAAAACATCCTGCATTATTTTCAACGTTTTCATCTGTCCAAAATCCTGCACGTGTAAACCAAAGTATTGTTGAAATGCAGTGAGTAAAAGCCTGCGGGTTTCTTTATTTAATCGAATTTGATTTAATTCGGAAGGATGCATTACTTTTAATAATTCCGCTGTAATTGAAGCCAATTCGCCTTGAATAAAATTATTGTGAAATGGTTTGTGGTCCGTGAAAAATCCTTCTTGTAAATCCAAATAAATATCTTGAGTAGAGGTTGAATTATTTTTAATGGGTTCAATTTTAAATCCTAAAAAATACGGAAGTTGTAATGAAAAGTATAATGGGAAATTAGCTGCCACATTGATTTCAGACTCATCCAAATTTAAAAAAGCATCTTCGCAAAAATAAAATAATTCTGGATTGTCTTCGGGTTGCTTTAGCGATTTGTAAATCAATTCAACCATGAATGTAGCAATGCTGTTTTTTACCACATCAGATAAAATATGTGTGTATAGCTTAGACCAACTACAAGATTTAATTCGTTGTAAACTTTTAAGTTCGTTGTGATATACATCTAAATCTAGTATTGCTGAGGGTTGTAGCATAATGGCTTTGCTGTCTTTTTTTTTCGTTTTTCTAACCCCGTTGATTAAATAAGTTTGTACACCAAATACCTCCGTTAATATCGTAGCCACTACACTCGTTTCACCATATTTAATGGTGCGCAATACTATTCCTTTGGTTTTGTGTGTCATTGATTAATTCAAAAGTCTAAATTAAAAATTCAAAAAAATTAAACTTGCAGATACTCCATTTTTTATTTTTTACTTTTTATTTCCTTCATAATAATCCGAAATAAATAAACTTTCTTTGCAATCGGATAAGCTCATTATACACCAATATTAAAACATTATGTGGCAGAAACTGGCAAAATTTGTTCTAAAAAATAAACTTATTTTATTAACGGCACTGCTCGTGTCAACCATCGTGATGGGTTATTTCGCTGCTAAGGTTAAATTGAGCTATGAGTTTTCGCGTGCTATTCCGGTTGATAATATCAAATACCAGGAGAATGCCAATTTTAAAAAGATTTTTGGTGGGGATGGAAATATGCTGGTAATAGGTGTACAAACAAAGCAATTTTTCACATTAGAACATTTTAAAGCGTATCAAAAATTAGCAGCTGAAATAAAAAAAGTGAACTGTGTAGAGAATGTGTTGGGCGTGCCAGATGCCATCATGTTGGAAAAAGACAGTTTAGGAGAAAAATTTATTCCCAAAAAAATATTCGCTTTAGAAAATAATGATGCAAAACAATTAGAGGATGCTAAAAATCAATTTTTGAATTTACCATTTTACAAATCGATGTTGTACAATGCAGATTCGGAAGCGTATTTAATGGCGGTAAAAATAAATAAAGACTCTTTGAATTCGCCAGCGCGTGTAGCTATTGTAAATGGGATTATGCAGGCAACAGAGGCGTATCAAAAATCTACTGGAATAGAGGTGCATTTAAGTGGTTTACCTTTAATTCGTACAGTTGTGGCAGAACGTGTAAAAAAAGAAATGAATTTTTTCTTATGGGGTTCTTTGTTGCTGAGTACCTTGATATTGTTGTTGTTTTTTAGATCTTTTAGCACAGCGATTATTTCATTGAGTGTGGTGATGATTGGGGTAATTTGGACCGTAGCTTTAATTTATTTGTGTGGATATAAAATCACTTTACTAACTGCATTAATTCCATCATTGGTGGTGGTAATTGGCATTCCCAATTGCATCTATTTTATCAACAAATACCATACGGCTTATCTACAGCATCAAGCCGAAGATGAGCATGAAAGAAAACATCATGCACTTATTGAAATGGTGAGTAAAATGGGCGTTGTAACCTTGTTTTGCAACATTACAGCTGCTATTGGATTTGCTGTTTTTGCATTTACCAAATCTGCTATTTTAAAAGAGTTTGGCGTGGTTTCGGGCATTAGTATCATGTTGATTTTTGTGATATCATTTATTTTATTGCCATCTGTATTAAGCTATCTGCCATCGCCCAAAAAGAATCAATTAAAGTATCTAGATAATAAATGGATTATCACGGCTTTGAATAAAATTGAAGCTTGGATTTTCACTCATACTAAATATGTATGGATTGCAACTGGTGCAATAATTATTTTTTCAATATTGGGTATTCTAAAGTTAAAGTCTGTAGGATTTATTGTAGATGATTTGCCAAAAACGGATAAAGTGTATCTCGATTTAAAATTTTTCGAAAAGAATTTTAAAGGAATTATGCCACTTGAAATTATGGTAGATACCAAAAAAAGAAGAGGGGTGAAAAGAAAAGGGCTTAGTATTTTCAATCGCGTAGATTCTTTATCGATGTATATCGCTTCTCAAAAAGAAATGAACAAACCTTTAAATGTATCAGAAGGATTAAAGTTTGCCACTCAAGCATTTTATGATAACGATTCTACGAGTTATCGGATGCCATCCAATGAAGAAGGGGCTCTTATTAATGACTTAATTGTAGCCTCTAAAGGAGAAGGAAATGGAGGTGTAAATATGCTGAATGCCTTTATTGACAGCAGCTCGAGGTACACCCGCATCAGTGTAAATATGGCTGATATTGGAACGGAACGTTTACCCGTTTTATTGGCAAACATTCAAGAAAAGGCCAATCAATATTTTGATACCAGCTATCAAGTAACACTAACGGGAACGAGTATAACATTTTTGGAAGGCAGTAAGTTTATCATAAATGGTTTGAAGGAAAGTATATTTTGGGCTTTTATTTTAATTGCGTTTTGTATGCTTTATTTATTCCGTTCATTTAAAATGCTCATTGTTTCTCTATTGCCTAACATTATTCCATTAATGGTTACAGCAGGTGTAATGGGATGGGTAGGCGTTCCTTTGAAACCTTCTACCGTATTGGTTTTCAGCGTTGCATTGGGCATTGCAGTAGATATTACCATTCGTTTTTTAGTAAACTACCGACAAATTTTACCTACGCATAATAATGATGTAGAAGCTACTGTAAAACATACCGTAAAACAAACGGGATTAAGTATCATTTATACCTCATTGGTTTTGATGGCTGGTTTTATCATTTTTTGCGGAAGTAGTTTTGGTGGCACATTTGCTTTGGGATGGCTTACCTCAATAACTTTATTAGTAGCTACAATAACCAACCTGATTTTTTTACCAGTATTGCTGGTTTTGTTTAATAAAAAACAGGAGATAAAAACTAAAAAAGACTAAGCTTCAAATTGTCCCAAACCTTGTCTAACCACTTGCCAATCATCGGTTGAGCAATCTACTATTGTAGAAGGTTCTGTTCCACCAATGCCACCATCTACAATTAAATCAACTTTATGACCAATGTTCTGTTGTATGATTTCTGGGTCGGTGTAATCTTCCACAAATTCGCCAGGTAATGAAGTGCTGATTATAGGGTTTCCGAGTGCTTCTAAAATTTGCTTACAAATTTCATTGTCGGGAATTCGAATACCTATAGTAGACTTTTTGGTTTGTAATAATTTAGGTACTTGTTTACTGGCAGGAAGAATAAACGTAAATGGACCTGGCAGATGACTTTTTAATGTTCTAAATAAAGGGGTATCTATATTTTTTGTAAAATCACTTAAATGACTAAGGTCTTTACAAATAAAAGAAAGCTGCGCTTTTAATGGATTCAGATTTTTTAACTGACAAATTTTTTCAATCGCAGCTGGCTGAAAAATATCACAGCCCAAGCCATAAATGGTATCTGTTGGGTAAACGATAATACCACCAGATTTCAAACAGTCTACAATTTGTTTGATTAAACGTGGTTGTGGATTTACGGGATGTACATTTATGAGCATGACTACAAATTAATACAAATAAATTTCCTTTGCAATAATTTAAAACATAAAATCTGAACCGAGTGGAGAAATAAGGAATAAGAAACTAAAAATAACCTCTTGAACGCGTTTATGTGTGAAGGTGGTGAAACACGAAGGTGTTGAAACACGAAGGCACTAAGGCGCGAAGGCACGAAGTTTTTTATTAAACAAAGATGCTAATAAATGGAAAATGATTCCAACTTTTAAACCATTAAACTATTAAACGAGCGAAGAGGTTTAAACTTTTATTCTTGTCACAAAGGCACGAATTTTTGATTGTATGTTGTTGGTTTGATTCGATGACGCTAAAGCGTTAGGGTGCGAAGGTGTTGAAACACGAGGGCACTAAGGCGCTAAGGCACGAAGTTTTTTTAAAACAAAAATGCTAATAAATGGAAAATGATTCCAACTTTTAAACCATTAAACTATTAAACCAGCGGAGCCATTTAAACTGTTTGTTAGAGCGAGAAACAGAATGTGAATGAAGAAAGAAGTTAAAAGTCAACATTCGCTCCCACTCTCATTTTCGCACTGACTTTTTAAACATCTAAAACATCACAAACCTCTTATACCCCTTCCACCTTGTCTTCCTTTTTTTCTAAATAAAATCTTACCAATAAATAACCACCAAAAGCTACAAATAAATTTATAAAAATAACCTCTGGATGATTCGTAAATAATTCAATGCTTTGTTGCATCGTTTCTATTTTGGGATTGCCAAGGGTGTACATGGATATGTTCATCCCTATCATTTCAAAAATGAAAAACATCAAGATGGTAACCAATTTCCATTTTGTTGGAGACAAGCCTTTTAATATGGCAAGTTTGCCTATTTTTCTGCAGGCAAAAAAGAGTATGATGATTTCGGGCATAATTAAACTAAATCTATATCAAAGCTTACCAAATCTACAAATTGTGCTATTCTTTGATCGATATCAGCTTTTGTAATTTCCTTCATACGATCTGGACCAAATTTTTCTACACAAAAACTTGCTAGTGCACTTCCTACAATGATAGCCGTTTTCATATTTTCAAAACTAATGTCTTTGGTTTTTGCTAGATGTCCGATAAAGCCACCGGCAAATGTATCTCCCGCGCCTGTTGGATCAAATACTTCTTCTAATGGTAATGCTGGTGCAAAAAATACATGGTTTTCATGGAACAATAATGCACCATGTTCTCCTTTTTTGATGATTAAAAAACGAGGACCCATTTCCAAGATTTTTTTAGCGGCTTTCACCAATGACACTTCACCACTCAATTGTCTGGCTTCACCATCATTAACCAACAAAACATCTACTTCTTTCAACACAATTTTCAAATCTTCTAATGCAATATCCATCCAAAAGTTCATCGTGTCCATTACAATTAGTTTCGGACGAACTTTCATTTGTTTGATAACACTTAATTGTAATTTAGGCATCAAATTACCCAACATTAAAAACTCACTATCTTGGTAACTATCAGGAACGATAGGGTTAAAATCTTCCAATACATTTAAATCAGTAATCAAGGTATCTCTAGAGTTCATATCCATGTGGTATTTTCCACTCCAGAAAAAAGATTTTTTATCAGAAACCATTTCTACCCCGTCAATTTTTACGCCACGCTTTTTCATTTCTTCCAGCTCTTCTGTAGGAAAATCATAACCAATAATTGAGATTTGGTTGATTGGTTTTACAAAATTACTTGCAGCATAAGCAACATACGTTGCAGACCCACCAACAATTTTATCTACTTTTCCAAAAGGCGTTTCAATAGCATCAAAAGCCATTGTTCCAACTGTAATTAATGACATACGGGAAGTTTTTTGATTTTAAACTTCGCAAAAGTAGGTTAATAAACTCGGATTTTTTAGTTGGAATGATAAGGAATAGAAAAAAGACAATAAACGAAGGATTTTTAGTCGATATTTTAGATGAGAATATTGTCAAATGGTGATAAAATCAAAAAATCTAGAATCTCAGAAGCAAAACGTTTGGTGTTTGGTGTTGAATGCTGCCAACCTTTTGAACGCATTGAACACATCGAACCTCTGAAACCTCAAATACCTCTAAAACTTCACAAACCTCCTATTCCTTACCCCGGCATTCTCGTTATATACTTCTCGATCTGTTTGATTTGATCTAAAATTTGAGGCGTAGTTGGTTTAAATGATTTTGCTTTTCTGAAAAATTCTTTAGCAGCCCGAAACTCGCGCTTGTTCATCATAATTGAGCAAAGTTGTAAATAGGCTGCAGCATTATTTTCATTGTCTGGCAAACCTACTCTAATGGCCTGACGGATATAGGCTTCGCCTTGTTTCATGTCGCCTTTTTGGATACAAAGCATACCCAATTGAAGTTTGCTAGGCCCTTCTGCTTGTTGGGTTAATGTTCCGCCCAATGAAAGTCCTTTTTTCATCAATTTTTCTGCACCTTCAAAATCTTGATCGGCCATTGCCAAATTTCCTTGAATGGTATAATAAACCGAACGAATGGGTTTAATTAATAATCTCGGAAACTTAATTGAAGCTACTATTCTTTTGGCTTCATCCATATCGCCAATTTCCATCGCAGATTGAATCAAACGCATCGGACCTAAAAGGAAATGACCGAGTATTGAAATAACAGACAATAAATAAATGATAAATGAAGGCCAAAATCCAGATTCAATATTTACATATATGGCCAACGCTAGTAAAACCAAGCCCAACCAAAGACGATATTTAATATATAATGTCAACCACTTCATAATAAAAAATTGTGCGCAAAGATAAAGGAATCATTCAAATTAAAAATAAACCTGTTGTTTTAAGGTTCTGTTTACATTTTTTAAAAAATGAAAAGGGTTGTTCTAAACAGAATTAATTGATTTATTTTTACATTTTAGTGCAACATAATTCAATTATACAGTATCTGATAATTATTCTTAACAAAACAAATGAAATGAAAAAACTTTACTTCTTTTTTTTATTATCTATTTTAAGTTTTTCGGGTAGCGTTTATGCTCAATTTAACTGTAACGCTGCATTTACAAGTACGATAAATGGCAATTCGGTTGCTTTTTTAAACGCTGGTGTTGATAGCAATACATCACATTATTGGTATTTTGGAGATGGTACAACTAGCACTCTTCCTAATCCTGTGCATATTTATCCAAATTGTGGAACATACACTGTTTATCACGGTACAAATCTCAACAACCCAAATGGCGTTTCTGTTTGCAATGATAGTACATTCCAAGCCATTGTAGTTGCTTGCAATACACCATGTAGTGCACAAGCATTTTTTACAACAAGTGTGGTAAATAACCAATCTAATGTGATCGAATTTATTAATGGTTCTACAACAGGCGCAGGACAGCAATTGGTTTGCAATTGGAATTTTGGAGATGGAACCTCTTCTTCTTCACAATCATTATCTAACCAAGTACATACTTACACTACTTCTGGGGTGTATAATGTTTGTTTGGTTGTAACATCTGGAACACTTGGCACTTCAAATATTTGCAGAGATACTTTTTGTTCAACCGTTCAAGTGCAAGTTGCAAACCCAACACCATGTAACGTAACGGCTAATTTTGTTGCGGATACTTTATCAAGTTCTTTTGCTTACAGTTTTAATAATACCAGTTTAAATTTAAACCCCTCCGATTCTATTAGTTGGTATTTTGGAGATGGAAGTTTTGGGTACGGTGTAAACACAACGCATACATATACATCAGCTGGTGCTTACACAGTTTGTTTACGCATATACCGTTATATCACAGGTGCGCCACCATGTGTAAGTGAAGTTTGTAGAACAATACAAGTTTTAAATCCACCTCCGCCACCAGCGCCATGTAACCTTTCGCCAAGTTTTATGGTACAACCAGCACCAAATACATCACAAGTTTATCAATTTATCAATACGAGCATTACTGCAAATGCACCATTGGTAACTTGGTCATTTGGAGATTCAACAACAGGATCAGGAAATTCAGTAACACATGCATTTGCAAATCCGGGAACATATACGGTATGCATGATGGTTTCTGTAAGTGCAACTTGTATGGGAGATACTTGCATTAGTATTACGGTTCCTGCAACAACACCATGTAGCATTCATCCAAATTTTACATGGCAAGCATCACCTACAAGCTCAAATACAGGCATTTCTAATCAAGTGTATTTTGTAAACAACACACCAAATTTATCAAGCACAGATTCAGTAACTTGGATATTTGGAGAAAGCGCCGTTTCGCATCAAACAAATCCTGTACATGTATTTGCAAATGCGGGAACATATAGTGTATGTTTAGTTGTGAATAGACGTGGTAATCCTGGTTCAGCATCATGTGTAGAGGAAGTTTGTCATACTGTACAAATCGTTCCAAATGCAATATCTTATCCAAATCCTGCACAAACAACAGTAAGTGTTAGTGTTCCATTAACACAAGCTCAACCAATAAATGCCTTTGTTTATAGCATGCAAAATAACTTGGTAGCACAATTGTTGCAACAAGGTGTAGTTGGTAATAATACACTGACATTTAATATTGCAGGACTAGCGCCAGGCATTTATAATATCAGAATTTATGTAGGTGGTCAAGTGATTATTTCAAGATTTGTGAAGCAATAAAAAAAGGATGGTCATTTAAAAATATTGAAAAACCTCAAGATCCCGGTTGCATCAAGTAACCGGGATTTTTTGTTTTAAAAAATACGGTCTCATTGCTTATTTTTGCGACCTAATTTAATTTTTTGGAATTAGATAATATCAGGTCCCGTAGTTCAATGGATAGAATAGAAGTTTCTTGAACAACGAAAGTTTTAATTGTCTTTGAAATTGATTGTCAATGATTTGTAGAATATAGATAAAAAACATTGCAGTGAATTGTGCAGTAAATTCACTCATTGGTCCCATAGTTAAATGGATATAACAAGCGTTTCCTAAACACTAGTTCCAAGTTCGATTCTTGGTGGGACTACAACCCCAATCTTCTTTTCTCTTCTTTACCCCAATTTCTTCTTGATTTTGGGGTATTTTATTTGCCTCACGTCGTTATTCTTGTGAATTTCCCACAATCATTTAGGAACGGTTTTAGGAACTATTTTTTAATTGAAAAAGAACACTAAAAACCACTATTCACAACTATTTATTAATAAAGAAGAAAAGTTATGATTAAGATTAATTTCATCCATCACACAGCAAGAACAGTCATAAAAGGGAACGGTATTCTTTACATGCGTATTTCAGGACTTGATAAAGAATTAAATATCTCTACCAATATAAACGTACCTAAAAATGATTGGGATTCTAAAAAAGAAATAATCAAATCAAGAAATGAACAAGCCTATCAATTCAATAAATGTGTTTCAGATTTAAAGAATAAGATTTACTCGTTTGTTGAAAGCAAATCAAAAAACAATGAATTGATTTCAGCACAGATGCTTAAAAATCATTTGAAAGGAAAGGAAGAACAACAATTAACTTTTCTATCATTATTTGATTATCATCTTACTCATAATGCAAGCTCACTTGCTAAAAATACTATTAAGCAATATAAATCTACTAAAGCAAAATTATCAGAATATCTAAAAACAAAACTATTAGGTGGTTCTAAAATTAACCAATTATATATTTTAATCCATTCTTCTTAAAAATGGACGAATAATACCTGTATAATGTCTCGATTTAGGTGTGGGAATAAAATCAAATCTATCAAGAAATTGAAAATCAAGATCCTCTTTAACCACAACATGATCAACCATTTTCCACAAATCTAACCAAGTTGAACTTTCATAAACATAAAAACTATATTTTATACTTCCGAAATGCTTTATTCTTTTAATTTTAAAATCATGTATATCCTCTGTACACACATCCAAAACCAAATTACAATGTCCAAAAGTTACCACTTCATAAACATTCTTAATTTCTGTATCAACTAATGAAATCTCTAAATCATGTAAATGCTGCATGCGATTTAAATATATCATATCAGGATTTAAAAAATCAAAAATACCACCCACATAATTATCAAAGCCATCATTTTTCCATCCTTTATTTATATTATTATTTAAAGTCGCTAAATTTTTATTTGTTTTTTTCATTTTGTTAAATTGTTTTTTGTTTAAAATATAATGTATCAATTATTGCTTTGATTGATGATTATATTAATTAAACCCACCTCGGATGTGAAATGGGTATAGGTGTGTTAGGGTGGTATAAAATGTGTTGGTTGGGATGTGTGTGTAAGGATGTAAATCATATATAAATAATATACTAAAACATCCCGAGATTACCAAAAATTTGGGTCTGTAAATTAAACTGTGTCAAAAATCATTTTGTTCTAGTAAAAAAGAGTTGACGACGGCTCCCTTACATAGAGCAAGTCGTTGACTCTTTTTTACGATGAAAGTCATAGATCTGTTTTCATTCTATCAGCAAATATAATCT
>CANFUJ010000037.1 GCA_947450165.1 Chitinophagaceae bacterium | reverse complement strand
TTAGGACCACTGTTATTTTTGAAAATAATAATTGTTTCTTACAACAACCAATAAAATCAACATATTTTCAATTCTTATATTTTACATTACATTTGTAGTATGAGTTCGCTAGTTCAAACAAAACCAGAATTATTAAATCTATTGTTTCAAAACAGAGATACCATTAAATCTTTTGGGATAAAAGAACTTGGCTTATTTGGTTCCTTTGTTTCAAACAAAAATATTAATAAGGATAGCGACATCGACTTCTTGATTGATTTTTTACCCCATCAAAAAACCTACGATAATTACATTGGATTGGCTTTTTATTTAGAAGAGCTTACAGGTAGAAAAATAGAATTAGTTACCAAAGAATCCTTAAGCCCATATATTGGTCCACACATTTTAAAACAAGTTGAAAATGTCGGTATCTAATATTGAGCTCATAAAACACATCTTTGATGAATGTGCGTTTATTACTACCCACACAAATGGGAAAGATTCAAATCAAGTTATTAATGATAAAGTATTAGTTAGAGCACTGGAAAGAAGTATAGAAATTATTGGTGAAGCAGCCAATAAAGTAGATGATGAATTTAAAAAAGATTACCCTCACATTGAATGGAGAAAAATGGCGGCTACCAGAAATCAATTTATTCACCATTATTTCGGAATTGATTATGATATTTTTTGGGACATTATTGAAAATAAAATCCCCGATTTGCATTTTTTTGTAAAAGAAATTTTAGAAGAGCATTCAGCAAAGTAAACTTTCTAAGAATAATAATAAATCCTCCTCCAAACACTTCGAACTTAATCCCGTTAGGGCCACCCAGCGAGAATTTTGGTCAATCTGTATAGGTTGACCATTTTTATTTTCGGCTGAAATGTAGGATAGATAAGAGATTGCGGCGAATAGACTGTTAACTCTTGGAGTTCGAACT
Source organism: Chitinophagaceae bacterium (assembly GCA_947450165.1). GTDB lineage: Bacteria > Bacteroidota > Bacteroidia > Chitinophagales > Chitinophagaceae > Ferruginibacter. The sequence continues at coordinate 16,881 of CANFUJ010000037.1, read as the reverse complement.
GTGTTATTTTCTTTATTATACAAAATCCCATCGGGGTATATCAAATATTGCAAACGTTGCTTATCACTATAATCGCTTGAAACCCACAACTGACTTGCTTTTTTAGAAATTGTAATCCCTTTTTTTACCGCTATTTCCAAGTTGCTTTTACATCTCCACCCAGGTATGGTCGGCCATCAGTCTAACCGCACCTTCGAACGACTTGAATGGGCCGTTCCCACCCCATTCCGCAGGCGATATCATGGACAGCACAAAACTGTCGTCCTGCTTGGAGTATAGGAAATAGGTTTGGCCAATGATTGGTTTAAAGGAAAGCTTGGCGGCATAAACCATCATAGAAAGTTCCTTCCTCTTTTGTATTTCCTGCGCCTGCATGGCAAGCAGCTCTATTTGCTTTCTGATTTGATTCAGCTGCATGTTGGTTTGCTCTTCCATCGCCGTTAGTGCTTTGTGCTTGATTACACCCTCTTGAGTGGGCTTTATCACAACCCCACTTACCGAAGAAGAATATGGAAGCACGCTCATCTGCTTGTGGTAGATCTCTGTATTGCTAAAATCTGCGTTGTCCTTGCTGCCCAGTTGGGTAATCTTCAAATATCCGTTCGGCAAGATATGATGCATCACCTGCAACACCACTTGTCCAGCACGGTAAAAATGTATGTCAAAGTTCGTGGTGTCGGTGAAGGTAACCTTCGATTGGTCTGCCAGCTCCTTGTTTTCGAAAGGATGCAAGAGGCCGTCCGCCTTGATGCTGTATTGTGCGGCAAATGCATCATTTTCAAGCGTTACCCAATTGTGGCTGATGTTGATGGCATCCTTGGCTTCGTTGGACTCGATTTTGTAGAAACCACTTTTTGGACGATCTCCACTTTGATAAACTCCCTTTTCGGGAAACAACTGCCAGCTGGCTAAAAAATTATAGGCTTGAATCATGATATACCTTTAACGTTTGAAAGGCGATAAAGGTTTTGTCTTGGGCGTAAAAAATTGTAACCTTTACAAATAGCATTGCAATTATTCTTTCATTTTTCCAGCAAAGAGGACTTTGTTTCCCGAAAAAATCTTCAAAAGTGATTTTTCTTGCTTAGTTATTATTTTTATTTCCTTTTTTATTGCAATTCAACTATAATTTCATTTTTTCGATTAAACACTTCAAAAGGAGCATTATAACCAAAAAAATAAAATCGATTAGAATACTTTATTCCTTCAGCATCTAAAGCCGCTTTTAATTTCTGTTTGTACTTTTCTATTTTAGCATCATTAGCCCAACCGCCAAACCCTATCGCAGCAACGGTTTTTGCAGGCTCTTCCTTAAATTCTATACCTGATTGATTTGGCTTAGGTAGCATGTCCTTATTGAATTTCTTAGGCACCATAAACATCATAGTTGTAGAATCCTCTAATGACATCGAAACTGGAGAAGTCATAGCTATTTTTTCATTCCTTTCATTATTTCCAAAAATGTATCCTGCTAAAATAGAGAACCCTTTACTTGAAGAATTTTTATACCCTTTTGTAGAGAGTTTGACTGAGGTAAATAAAGTTGTTTCATAAGTTCTTATTTCAAATTGCTTGTGTTTTTTATTGACCACGTAAGGGTATCTTTCAATAGTTCTTTGTCCATATATTAAATAAAGTTGGACAGCTGTAAAAGCTGTTAGGATTATTGCAATTAAAATCATTGTTATTTTCATTTTTGTGTTTAGTTATTTTTATAGACTGCTAAATACCTTATCTCCAAAATACAACTCGCCATGCCAAATCAAACATAACACATTTTTAGTACTATATGACAAATGCAGGAATATTCATCGAGGTTATTGATTATGCTTTGGCTTAAGATTAACCAAACTCACCACAAGCATCAGTTGACAAATAAAACGATTTATTAATTTTCCATTTTGATACTCATTTAATAACTTGTTCATTTTTTTTCGTAGAGTAAATGATAATCCAAATATTTATTTTATTCCCCGTACTAAATGGATATTTCATTGAAATAAACTTTCACCTGATCAAGTTTGCTTTGATTGATCTGATAACTGAAAGCATTATTCTTGAAGTTGCCTTTTATAATTTGAGCTTGTTCCAATTCTTGCAAATGTTGCCAAATTGTTGGTCTGGATAAAGGCATTATTTCTAAAATATCTTCGGCGATACATTCTTTTACAATCAGTAAATACTCAATGATTGTCACCCTAGCTGGATGACCAAATGCTTTGCAGAGGGTGGCGATTGTGTTTTGTTTTATGGGGAAGAATTCTTTTTTTGAGGCGCCCATTTTATTGTTTGATGTTTTGTGATATTGCAATATTGCAATATTGCAATAATACGTCCACACAACATTCTCAACCAAATAATTCAACTTAAGTTTCTTAAGCCTCACTTTAAATTTCTTCAGACTCTCACCCCTTAATATTGCAAAAAACTACCTTCTTCCATTACAAAAAAAGGATTAACCCCGGATTTTGCAGTTGGAATCGTGATAGATTAGAAAAAGTCGAATGTTTCATCCGATTTTTGGTCGAGAGCTAATTGAAACAACCACATAAGTTCGCTCATACCAATCGAAAATGATAAGAAAGGCAATATATCGCGTCCAAAATAAAAATTAATACCGCTGAAAATAATAGTATCAAAAACTCAGGTCAACTGTATTTTTTACAATAGATTTCAAATTGAACCCCTGAGTTAAATACAAGAAAGCCTAAATATCAAGCAAACAAGTGTTTTTGCAGCATTTTTTCTTGCAAAAGAAATAAACTAAAAAGTCTAGGTTTATTTATTATAATAGATAACCCCTCTAGCGAATTATTATTAAACTAGAAATATATTCTAATAGCACTTTAAATTAATTTCATCTTTTACTTATTCAACAATACAATCTTCCCAGATTTTAGCATTCCATCTTCTCCTTTTATGGAATAATAATAAACACCAGATGCTAATTTTAAACCTGTTGCATTTTTACCATCCCATCTAATTTGATACTTGCCTTGTGGTACCGGATTGTTATAATCCCATCTGCGAACAAGTTGCCCCAAATCATTATGAATTAAAAAATGAAGCTTCTCTGCTTTTTGAATGGTGAACTCTATTTTGGTTTCATCCGAAAATGGATTAGGATACACCAACTCATGAATATCGTAATTGCAATTCCAAAGTATTGGCGTTACATTGCTCACAATCGTTAATGAATCGTTCGGAGGATTTGGAATCGTATCTGTTGAATCATAACAATTTACTGCTCCAATATAATAGGTTGCAGAAATGTCTTTATTGTGGTGTGTGTTATCTTCATCTTGAGGCAAATACGTTCTTACATAATCTACCTGAACACCTGTTGGCGCAACGGTTACTTTTATATGACCTGAGCTCGCTTGTATCTGTCCTTCAAAATAGCCATAATCATCTGCATAAGGCACAATGTCTGTATTTGAAGGATTGGGATGACTCGGTTGTGGCGTTTCCTGATATACCAAACAATCCTTTTCTTGCTTATCAAAAAAATGATCATGGCCATGAAAAAATATATTTACCCGATGCTCTTTTAATAAATCTTTTATGGGTTTATACCACCCTGGTCTGTAAAAAGAAAATGAATCTACACCATTCAAACTTTTTCCTCCCCATTCATATAAATCAGCAACTTCTACCCCACCTCTTCCATCACGATCTCCGCCAACTATTTGATGCGAAAAAACAAATTTAAATTTCTTACTGTCATTGTCTTCCAATGTTTTTTTCAACCAATCGTATTGTGTTTTGCCCAACGTCCAACGCCATCCATGCAATGAATCTGGCTTTGGTGCCGTGTACCAATATGGATCTATCACAATAAATAAAGCATCTCCCCATGACCAGGCATAATAACTTTCGCGTTGACCAACAAACTGCTGATTTGAAGTGTCGCCTGTATAAAATGAATTCGGCGCTGGATTTAAAAAGAATTTTTTACGATCAATAACATCCCAAACCGCAATATTATTGGCCGTATTGTTTCTATTCCATCCAGCTTCTCCTTCATGATTTCCAAGCGCGATATACAATGGAACCGAATGCGTTAAGGGCTCGTACGCAGATCTAAATAAATTACATCTATATGTGATGGTATCTCTCGGAATTTGATTTGTAGTTCGATTTTTTAATTTATCGGTCATTAAAAAATCGCCTAAATCAATCATGAAATCCGGATTGTCCGATAGTTGATTTTCTAAACATAATCTGTACAATGCCGAATCACTTTGTTCATCCAAATGCGGATCGGCTTCTACAACAAATGAAAAACTACTCCCAACAGGGCGTTGTGTGTGAAATGAATATTCAGGTCTGTTTGTTGAACTTCCAGCACCAGGCACTCGATATCGAACACGGTAAAAATATTTGGTATTGGATTGTAAACCCGTTAATACAATTTCAGCGGGTTCATTTGCTGCAAAAGATTGCCAGGGTGTTTGACTTGAATAATTTCCAGAAGCTGTTCCATATTGAATAGACATTTGCGCCGAGTCGCCAAAAATCAATTGAACAGTTATGCTATTTTCTGTTGGACGACCCAACAATTCATTGTGAAGTATTCGTTGCGCATATAATCCTGTAGAGCAAATAGCAAAAGCAATAAAAGATAAAAATATATTTTTCATTCTATTTTAATTTAGATTTTTTTAATGTTGAATCATGATTTTTTTAACCGCATGATTATCGTCCGCATCAATTTTTAAAAAATAAATTCCAGTTGAAACCCTCCTTACATCAATTGTATTAGCCATTCCTTTATATACAACTTGACCGGAACTGTTTATCAATTCCGTTTGAAGATTAACGATATTGGTATTGAATCTTAAATTGATGGTGTTGTTTGCAGGGTTTGGAAAAACCTGAACAAAATCGTTGGTTAAAACGCCACAACTTCTTCTGATGCTATCTTCTGGAGGAGTGCCTATACATCCGTTTGGAGAACTTGAATAAGTTCTACTTTGATAGCCACTAGAATCACAATTCGACCAATTGCCATAATTAAACGTGCATGGGGTTGTAATGCAATCGCCAATGGTGTATGAAAATGCAATCTCGCCATTCTTATGAACGCCCATTGTATCGGCTGGTAAATATGCCCTTATAAAATCTACTTTCACACATGATGGTGTCACCTCCACTTTTATATGCCCGGAACCAGAAATGGTATCGGCTGTGTATGCTGAGGCATTGGCCAACATGCCAATTTCATAAGTTGAATCGGCTGCCATCGGACAAGATTGATACGTAATGCCATCAAGTACTTCATGTGCAAATACATGGTCATGTCCTTGAAAGAAAATATTGACATGATTATCTTTAAACAGTTGATGTATTGGTTTTGTCCATCCCTCAGAAGCAGGCCTGTTAATGTCAAAAGTATAACCACTTCCAGTTGTACCATTTACGCGCTGGTATCCGCCCCATTCATTGGTAATGGCATTTGTAATTCCACCTCTTCCTTCACCTCTAACATGATGCGCAAATACAAACTTAAATTTTGCATTGCTGGTTTCTAGTGTGTTTTTTAGCCATAAATATTGTGGTATCCCAAGCGTCCAATCCCAACCTACGGGCTTAGCAGAAGTATCTGAACGACTATCGTAACGATATGGATCAAGTACAACAAATAAAGCATCGCCCCAAGTCCAAGCATAATAGTTTTCAGGCTTATCTACACCATATCCCTCAATCGTATTATTGCCAGAGTAAAATGAATTGGGGAAAGGATTGGAGAAATATTTCTTTCTAGACAATGTGCCATTAATGGGTAAATTATTGGGCGGTGGAATTGGATAATTGAAATGATGCTTTCTCTCACCCTCATGATTTCCCAATGCAATATAAAATGGAATGGAATGACAAATTTGTCCCAAATACGGTCTGTAATTGTAGTGCAGTGTGTCTAATTCACCCGCTGAAATAGTATAGGTTTGATCAAGATAAGAATGGTCGTCGCCAAAAATATCACCCAGCGACAACATAAAATCGGGCTCATCTTTCGCTTCATTTTTTAAAGTAATGTTGTATAAATTTCCAACTCCTTTTTTATCATAAAGATGTTCGTCTGCTTCAATAGTGAACTTAAACGAGCTTCCTGGTGCTCGTTGTGTATGAAAAGAATATTCTGATGAATAAGAATAAACACCACCAATGGGCCTATATTTCAGTTTGTAAAAATACTTTTTGTTGGGTTGAAGATTGCTCAACTGAATTTCAATGGGCAAATTGGGTTGTGTTGTAAAACTAGATGATGCGTTTACATAATTATTCGATTGTAATCCATATTCAATTTTCAAATCCATTGTTCTATCAAACATCACATTTACGGTAATGGATGTGTCTGTGGGCCGGCCCAAAACAATTGAATAATTTTGAGCATTGGCATGATTTATTGTAAATAAACTCAACATCAAATAACAAAAGAAAAAACAAACATTTTTTGATTTAATCATGTAATTTGGTTTTTGTAACGGTTGTAGACATTTTATTTTTAAGAAAGTTTAACTAAATTTTAAACCAATAAAAAAAATGTCGGTCTGTTGGAAAAATTTTAAATCAAGTTTAAAAAAATCGATATGAGGAAATATATTCCCGTTTTAGTTTTTGCAATTGCATCATTTTTAGCTTGCAAAAAAAACAATCCACCCGCTTCAATCTCTCCAGGAATTACCTCCATTTCTCCTTCAAATGTTCATATTGGCGACACAATTACCATATCTGGAACGCATTTTACAGGTACCACTTCTGTAATGATTAACGGCGTTAATGTTGTTTTTACCGTTTTAAATGACAGCACGATTATCGTTGTCATTCCACAAGGAACTACAAATGGACCGATTACCGTTACCACCAGCAATGGAACAATTTCAAGCAGTGTTTCAATTCAAATTTTATCCAAATTGGTTGCTTATAGCACTGCATTTGTAAATAATGGATTATACCCAAAACTGTATACCTGCGATAGTACAGGAATTTCACCCCCAATTTCCTGGCGCGATGCACCTATTGGAACCAATGCTTATGCGGTTACGATGCATACCATCCCACCAACTGGTGCAAATCACGTTTATATGGTGGTGTATAATTTGCCTTCAACAGTTTCAAACTTACCAGAAAACAACACCACTGTTGGCACATACGGAGCAAACACTTTCCCGAATCCTTTAAAATACGACCCTCCGTGTTCACAAGGACCAGGTTTAAAATATTATTATTTAACTGTTTACGCTTTATCACAACAACCCAATATTACTGTTCCTCAAAGCCAAGTAACCATGGATTATTTAAAAACAGTGATAAGTAATATTACACTTGATACATCGATGATTACGGTGGGTTATGCAAGGCCTTAAAATTTTTAAACCTACATTCAAAGGATTTAAGCTAATTTTCCTTCTAATAAAATTGCTACAATAAATATCAATATCGTCATTTAAAATATATCATCATCATGCGTAAATTTATCAGCACCTTCCTTACTTTGATTTTTACCATTGCTTTCAATAGCTTATTAATAGCTCATCCCGAGGGGCATTACAAAAAAAGTGATTTGCCAAGTTTACATCAATGGAATTTGAATTGTAATAACCAACAAGTGATTGGAAATTTCATGATGCAAAGAAATGATTTGATACTTATTGAAGGCATTGAAGGAAAAATATGGAGCATAAAATTAAATGAATTGGATAAGGCAGATAAGGCATACGCAAATGCAGAGATTGAAAAAATTAATCGATTAAATGGATTTAATAATTTACAAACTGAATCAAAAAACTCAAACAATTACTTTATTTACTTATTGATTTTTGGAGGATTGGCCCTAATTTTTTACGGATTAAGTTATTATGCTGCTCAAAAGAATTTGAATACTAATGTAAGATTAACCTTTTCTAGTTTGTCCGTTTTTGCCATTATTTTATTTTTCATTTCTTGTAAAAAAGACACCCCAAACAATGGAAATGGCAATGGTAACAATGTCGTTACAACAGGCATTCCTAAAACCTCAACCAGCTTTATTGATTCTGCTTTTACGCCCTACAAACCAAAAATTTCTACCAATTGGGACACTACTTATTTCTATGTTTCTTCAACAGGTATTCCAAATCACAATATGATGGTTGGGATTAGCAGCTGGCAACAACAAGTTCCGATTCCTCAAAATTATACAGGCACAAACCATTGGAGCATTCCCTTACAACCAGTTTATGCTACTACACCAATGAGTACAAAAACAAATTTCATGAAAGGTGCCGTTGCCATTGCTGTGAATGGCATTCCTATTTTCAACGCATTAAATAATCGTGGAGAAGATTCTTACCTTATCGGCGAGTTGGATCAGTGGGGAGGTCATTGCGGCAAAGGGGATGATTATCATTACCATGCTGCACCTTTAAGTTTGTCAACTACTTCTGGCTTAAAACCAATTGCTTTTGCACTTGATGGTTTTGCAGTGTATGGCACTAAAGAACCAGATGGCACCAACATGCAAACGCTAGATACTTGTCATGGACATATTTATAACAATGGCGTTTATCATTATCATGGTACAACAAACTACCCTTATGTTGTTGGCGCAATGAAAGGGAAAGTAGTTACCGACCCAACAACTCCAGCCCCAGAAAATCAAATTCTTCCTCAGGCATTTGCGCATCCAATTCGACCAGCAACATCACCTTTACGAAATGCCGTTATAACAGCATTTACTGCACCTAGCTCATCAGCTTATAATTTGACTTATCAACTAGGTAATCGTTTTGGACACGTAAATTATAATTGGACAACAAACGGCGTTTACCATTTTGAATTTATTGATACCGCAGGTGTTACAACAACTGCGAATTATTAAAATAATATTTTGGAAATATGTTTGATGTTGTAACCAGCTTTTTAGAACTCGGCATCAAACATATTATCCCTGAGGGCTTTGACCATATTTTATTTGTGTTGGGTTTGTTTTTGATTTCGCCACAAATAAAGCCATTACTAAAACAAGCCACTATATTTACGATTGCGCACAGCATTGCATTAATATTAGTCGCTAAGGAATTTATTCTTCCGAACCCGTCTATTATTGAGCCGTTAATTTCAATTTCAATTGTGTTTGTTGCAATTGAAAATATATTCTTTACGCAGATAAACTACCGCAGATATTTGGTGATTTTTTTGTTTGGCTTAATCCATGGAATGGGCTTTGCATCTGCTTTTATAGAATCAAGTAAAAATCAAACTTACTTTTTTACTTCTTTATTCTCATTCAACATCGGCGTAGAAATTGGCCAAATCATTATCCTTTTACTTGCTTATTATATTATTGGCAAACCTTACGGCTCAGAAACTTGGTATCGTAAAAAAATTGTCATTCCTGTCTCTTTGTTAATTGCAATCATTGCCCTTTACTGGACTTGCATACGATTATTTATACATGTTTAATTTTGTTTGTAGATTAAAATATATTTACAAACTAAATTAAGTTGCTCATCATGGATATTAAAAAAACCAGATCTTTTGTGCTCATCTCCTTTACATTAGCAACACTTGGGCTCTTGTATTTTATTTTGATTACTTATTACGATTTAGAAGCAGCATATACGGAATCAACCAATATTGAAACGTATTTAAAAAAATTAAATCGATTACAAAAGATAAATGATAACCTTAAACAATTAGAAAATTGTCAATTGAATTATTTAATTGACAACAATGAAGTTCATGTTGCAAACTTTGTACATATTGAAGATTCGCTTCGCAAAAACATTTTTGATTTACAAAATTTTAAAAATGTAGAATTGATCGAGAAAGATGATTTTAAACAACTTAATTCTACCATAGAGAATAACATTACTTTTTTAAAAGAATCTATTGACATAAGAAAAAAATGGGGACACGATTCTGCCAATCATTTTATTTCATCAAGCAAAGGCGCTTCATTAATGCATGAATTTGAAATAGCACAAAAAGTATTTACGGAAAAAAATATTAGTAATCTTGAAAAGTCTAATTACTTAAATAACAAATTGTTGAACAAGCGATTTGCAATTATAAATATTGGATATGCCATTTCAATTTTGTTTTTTGGGTTTTTGTTTTTTTGGATTTTTCGCGAACTTAAAAAACTTCGAATTAGAGAACGACTTTTACAACTGAACAGTTCAATATTATTAAACATTTATGACCCTATTATTACCACTGATAAAAGTTTCATCATTACAGATTGGAACATTTATGCAGAACAATTATTTGGATTTAGCAAAGCAGAAGCTGTTGGCGTTCGATTATCCATTTTATTAAAAACAAATTTTGAAAATAGTAATTTAGAAGAAGTGCGATCCAAAATAGATTTGGATAAAAAGTGGAACGGAAATCTAACTTACATAAGCAAAGACGGAACGCCAATTAATATTAATGCTTCCACCTCTAACTTTTACGATGAACAAAACAAAGTCATTGGCACCGTAACTGTAATTAGAAATATTTCAAATCAAATTGACATTCAAAAAAATCTTGAAAAAGAAGTAGAAATAAAAATCACTGAGCAAAAGCTGATGAATACAAGATTTGAATTGATGATGGAGGCAACCGATGATGCCATTTGGGATATGAAATTTGGAAGCGATAAAATTTGGGGTAATAAAAAATACTTGAGCTATTTTAACAACATTGTAGATGAACATATTTTATACGACGAACTTCAAGCTAGAATTCACCCAGATGATTTAATGACACTTAATGATCTGTTTACAGATGCGCTTGTTAATAAAAAAACGATTTTCTACTTTAAATATAGATTCAAAAAAAATGAAAATGACTGGTTAACATTGATTAATAAATCAATTATTGTTTATAACGAAAATAGCGAACCAACTAGGCTTTTAGGATGCGTGCAAAATATCACTATTGAAGAGAAAATAAAACAAGAAATTATAAATGAAAAAGAATTGTCTGATGTTCTTATTAAAAGTTTACCTGGCATTTTTTATATGTTTAATAAAGAAGGTAATTTCATTAGATGGAATAAGAACTTTTTAGATATTACAGGCTATAACAAAGAAGAAATAAATAGAATAAACCAAATTGAATTAATCCCCGAAGATCAAAGAGAGATACTTTTAGAAAAAGTAAATGGCGTTTTCGAAAATGGTGCAGATACATTAGAAGCTGACTTGCTTACAAAAGATGGAAGGAGAATACCTTATTATTTTACCGGTGTTTATTTAAAAATGGAAGATCAGGATTGCATGTTGGGGGTTGGAATTGATATTTCGGAGCGTGTACGCGTTCAGGAAGAATTGAGAAATTTGGCTACAGATTTACAAAACATTAGAGAAGAAGAAAGAACCAGAATTTCAAGGGAAATACATGATGAATTGGGGCAACAATTAACCGGATTAAAAATGAACATTTCTTGGTTGAATAAAAAATTAATAAATGCAACACCGGAAATTTCAAACCACATCAATCAAAGTATTGCACTTTCTGATCAAACATTAAAAACAGTTAGAAGAATTGCGGCTCAACTGCGACCTAGTATTCTAGATGATTTGGGGCTTATTTCTGCTTTGGAATGGGAATCAGATGAATTTCAAAACAGATACAATATTGAAACCAGTTTTGTGGCAGAAAACATTAGTTCAATTATAGACCAAAAAATGTCAACAGCTATATTCAGGATATTTCAAGAGTGTTTAACCAATATTCTTAGGCATTCAAAAGCCACTATGGTTACAACCGTTTTTTCAGAATTCAATAATCATTTTACATTTAAAGTAGAAGACAATGGAATTGGATTCGATGATTCTTTACATGAATACAAAAGAAGTTTGGGTTTATTGGGTATGAAAGAAAGAGCGATTATGATCGGTGGTGTATTAACCATTAAGAGCACTCCAAATAAAGGAACAATTTTAAGTTTACAAATACCTAAAAATAATTTACAAGATGCTTGATATTTTAATTGCTGATGACCATACCGTTGTAAGAAAAGGCATTCAACAAATATTGCAAGAAGGTTTTCCAAATAGTAATATTTGCGAAGCAAAAGATGCAGAATCGATGCTTGAACAAATTATTCGAAAAAATTGGGATGTTGTAATTAGTGATTTATCAATGCCAGGAAGAAGTGGATTGGATGTGTTGCCACAAATTAAATTAATCAGACCCAAACTGCCCGTTTTGATTTTAAGCATTCACTCCGAAGATCACTATGCCATTCGAGTTTTAAAGGCTGGCGCATCGGGCTATCTCAGCAAAGATTTAGCCCCTGAAGAATTGGTTGATGCTGTTAAAAGGGTGCTTAATGGAAAAAAATACATCACCCCAAATGTTGCAGAAAAATTAGCATCTCAGGTAGATAAAAATCATAGTAAGCCACTTCATCATACCCTTTCTGATAGAGAGTTTACGGTGCTTCAAATGCTGGCGTCTGGAAAAACGATTTCTGAGATTGCAGATTCTATGCTTTTGAGCTTAACAACAGTAAGTACTTACCGTTCAAGAATCTTAACAAAGATGAACATGAAAACCAATACTGCACTTACGCTATATGCGCTTGAACATAATTTGATGCAGTCGTAGGGGTTGAAAATTTTACAAAGGACATTTCTGATGATAATCAATGATCTCTATTGGAATATGCGGAAATTGATAATCTGAATAATGTGCGGTTATCTCATCAAGCACCTCATTTATTTCTTGAGGTGAATTTAATGTTACCAATCGGTATCTAAATTCTTTTATCCCTGGAAGGCCCTTTAAATAATTGGTATAATGTCTGCGCATTTCATTTATACCAACAATCGGCCCTTTCCAATCAATTGATTTATGCAAATGCTTTTTACACACCTCAATCCTTTCGGCTAATGTAGGTGGAGGAAGTATAGTTTGATCTTTTAAATAAGATTTTATTTCACGGAAAATCCAAGGATAACCAATGGCAGCTCGGCCTATCATTATCCCATCTACCCCATATCGATTTTTGTATAACAATGCTTTTTGTGGACTATCAATATCTCCATTCCCAAAAATGGGAATATGTATTCTCGGATTATTTTTCACTTTAGCAATTAGTGTCCAATCCGCTTCTCCTTTGTACAATTGAGCCCTTGTTCTACCATGTATCGAAAGCGCTTTTACACCTACATCCTGCATTCGTTCCGCTACCTCTTCAATATTTTTTGATTGCTCATCCCAACCCAATCTTGTTTTTACCGTTACGGGTAAATTAGTACTTTTTACAACCGCCTCGGTTAACCGAACCATTAAATCAATGTCTTTTAATACACCTGCACCCGCTCCTTTGCTCACCACTTTTTTTACCGGACAACCAAAATTAATATCGACCAAATCAGGGTTTACCGTTTCGCAAATCCTTGCACTCATTGCCATTGCCTCTTCATCTCCGCCAAATATTTGAATGCCAAATGGACGTTCTTCTTCGCTAAAGTCCAATTTTTTCAAGCTCTTTATCGCATCGCGTATCAAACCCTCGCTGCTGATAAATTCACTGTACATCAAATCGGCTCCATTGTCTTTACATACAGCACGAAAAGGTGGGTCGCTCACATCTTCCATAGGTGCAAGTAGAAGCGGAAATTCTGGTAATTGTATATTGCCAATTTTGGGCATAGATAATTTGTATATTGCACACGAAATTACAGTTAAATAACTGCATATGCAATACAAAAGCAATAAAGGTTTTACCGGAATGGGACAATTGGGTATATTATTACTCCTAATTGGTGTTTGTGTTATTCTTGCATCAATTGTTCAAATAGTAATGGGCATGCTACTAATTCCCAAAAACACTGGATTTGATGGAATCGAAAAAGCAATAATGGAAGCCATTAAAAAACCGGAGAACATCAATATGATGCGATGGATGCAATTTTTCAGCACCTTCCTTATATTTTTTGTTCCAGCTTTTATTTATTCTTGGATATGTAATGGAAAAAATATTTTTTGGTTAGGCTTCAATAAATACATAAATGTGTTTCAAATAATGATTGGCTTTCTCGTTATGTTTTCAGCCAATTTAATGGCCGAACCATTAGCAGAATTTTCCAAGTGGTTGGTTGGTCATTTTTATCAATTAAATGCATTGGCACTCAATTTGGAAAAAACATACAACGAGCAAGTGAAGATTTTTAGCAAAATGAACGGAGTCTCAGATTTGTTTTTGTCTTTGTTTATCATGGCATTTCTTCCCGCATTATTTGAAGAAGTGTTTTTCAGGGCAGCTTTGCAAAATCTATTGGTTAATTGGTGGAGGAAACCGATGCTTGCTATTGCAGTTTCATCTTTACTTTTCAGCTTGGTGCATGGATCAATATTTCTGTTTTTAAGCAGAGCAATACTTGGATTTGCACTTGGACTTCTTTATTACAAATCAAAAAACATCTGGGTAAACATTATTGCGCATTTTATCAATAATGGAATAATCATCATTGCGATGTTTATTTATTCCTTACAAAATAAAAAAATGGATGTCAATGATGTAGAATTGAAAACAGAATGGTGGTATGTATTTTTTGCTGGGGGGATTTTATTTGTTTTATTCAGATTTTTTGATAAATATTCGGCTGGTAATCAATTAAAAATCGAAAATAAAGAACAAAAACTTTTACAGCCAGAATGAGTTGAACAATAATCAATTCATTTTTTTACAACAAAAAATCTAACCATAGTACATAAATGATGGTTTTACTCATATTCAACGTTAAGTAAAAATTATCTTTTAAAAATCTGACAATTAACACAACTAAAAAATTACATTTGCCAGATAAAAAATTTAATATGGCGTTCAACACGATTTTTAAGATTTTCCTTCCAAAAGACAAGATATTTTATCAGCTTTTTGAAAACGTTTCATCTGTTTTGGTAAAAATGGGTGCTAAATTAGTAGCTGTTGTAAATGAAGATGACTACGAGAAACGTCAGGCATTGATTAAAGAGGTGGAAGATATGGAGCACATGAATGATGAATATACCCACCAAATCTTTACAGAATTGGGTAAAAATTTCATTACGCCATTTGATAGAGAAGATATCCATTATTTAGCAACTGCATTAGATGATATTGCTGATTATATTTATGCTTCGGCAAAAAAAATTAATTTTTATCATGTAAATCCAAATGATGAAGGCATCAGAAAAATGGCCGATTTAATTACAATGGGTTGCAATCAAGTACATAATGCGGTTGTTGAAATAAGAGACATGAAAAACATGCGTAAAATTACCGACTCATTGGTTGCGATAAATAACATTGAAAATCAAGCAGATCATGTATTTGATATGAGCATTGAAAATCTTTTTGCTACCGAACCAGATGCTAAAGAAGTGATTAAAAAAAGAGAGATTTATCAAGTAATGGAAATCGTTACAGACAAATGTGAGGACGTAGCCAATGTCATTGAATCTATTATTATTAAATATGCTTAGGACTAAAATAAATCAAACCATTATTTTAGCATAGATTTAAAAATGACTTATGACTTTACTGATAGTAATTGTAATACTTGCCTTAGTTTTTGATTACATAAATGGGTTCCATGATGCTGCAAATTCGATAGCAACTATTGTATCCACAAAAGTACTTACCCCAACGCAAGCTGTAATTTGGGCGGCCACTTTTAACTTCGTAGCATTTTTTCTATTTCAAGACCACGCTGTTGCCAATACAATTGGAAAAACAGTTCATGCAGAATACATTACACTACCTGTAATTTTATCGGGATTAATAGCCGCCATTTTTTGGAACTTGCTTACGTGGTGGTTTGGAATTCCTTCTTCATCATCTCATACTTTAATTGGTGGATTTGCCGGAGCTGCAATTACTCACGCCATTTTAAAAAACGGATTTTCTCCAATAGAAACCATCATTGAAATAAAAAAGATTTCAGAAATTATACTATTTATTTTTCTGGCGCCTTTAATTGGTATGGCCATTTCCATTTTCATGACCATCGTTACCATTATTCAAAATTTCTGGCTTAAAATCGGTATAATAATCGTTGTTTCTATTATTACATGGTTTTTATTCGCACAATTTGAACAAAACAAATTAAAAGAAAACATAACCAAATATTATAAAATAGAAGCCCTAAAAAAAGATGCAGCAAAAAATCCGTTGAAAAAAATCGAATACGATCAAGCTGTACAAAAAATAGATAAAATCGTTCCTTATCTTAAGGATTACAAATCTTTGGGTGCCAAAAAATTAACGGCTTCTATTAAATCGAATGTTGACCAAACTATTGACGATAAAAAATTCATGTCTGCCATTAAAAAATCAGACAATTCTTTAATCGTAAATATCATTTTTGGAATGATTGCCATTTTTATTCTCGTGTATTTTTATTCCGAAAAAATCAAAACACCAACTGCATACAGAACAGCTAATATGTTTAAAAAACTTCAGTTGCTTTCTTCTGCAGCTTTCAGTATCGGACATGGTGGCAATGATGCACAAAAAGTAATGGGAATTATTGGAGCTGCATTTGTAGCATATAACAGTCAACGCTATGGAGATGTTGGTGCGGTTTTGAAAGAATTAACTTGGGTTCCTTTGGCTTGTTATACTGCTATTGGTTTAGGCACCATTAGCGGCGGTTGGAAAATCATCAAAACAATGGGGTCTAAAATCACTAAAGTAACACCTCTTGAAGGCGTTGCTGCCGAAACATCAGGTGCGCTAACTTTATTCATGACCGAACAAATGGGCATTCCAGTGAGCACAACACATACCATCACAGGATCTATTATTGGCGTTGGTGCTACCAAACGTCTTTCTGCTGTTCGTTGGGGTGTTACCATTAATTTATTGTGGGCTTGGATATTAACCATCCCCATTAGTGCATTAGTTGCTGC
>CANFUJ010000036.1 GCA_947450165.1 Chitinophagaceae bacterium | reverse complement strand
ATGGATGCAAACACATTTGAAAACCCGTCTAATTTAACTTGCAAACTTTCTTTCAAATCAATCAGTTGCGCTGTTGTTGAAAATCCGTGTTTCTTTAATAGTTTATACCCTGCGGATAATCTGTCGTTTAAAATAGAAATTCGTTCTTCGTCATACTTAACATGGCTTTCAATCCGCTCCAACTCGTCTGAAATGTCCTGTACTTCAATGATGGCGCTATTCATCCGCTGAAACAAATTAGGCAGCTCCGGATGAAAATCATCCAATAATTTCAATTTATTATTTATCGTTTTAAGTTGGTTTATAATAGGTTGTTCTGTATTTGAAAGTTCGCCATAAATGGCAGACAATTGCAGTTTAATTCTTTCTGAATTGTTCAGCAATTTTAATTCGGCTTCAATATCTTCCAATTCATTTTCTTTTAGCGAAAGTTCATCCAATTCAGAAAATAAAAATTGATTGTAATCCAATTCTTTATTGGCTTGATCTTGCTCAATTTTTAATTGAACCAAAGCTTTTTTTTCCTGTTGATAAGTTTCAAATTGTTTTTTAAAATCAAGCAGTAAAGATGAATGATCTGACAATGCGTCTAGTACATCACGCTGAAAAGTTTCGGAATTAATTTCAAGGGTATCGAATTGTTGATGCAAATCAACCAAATGAACACTTAACGCTTTTACTTGAGATAAATTTACGGGCGTGTCATTTATGAAACTTCTTGATTTTCCATTAGCAGCAATTTCCCTTCGGATAAGAATTTCGTTTTCAAAATCCAATTCGTTTTGTTGAAAAAACTGTAAAACTTGTTGGCTTTTATTTATTTTAAACAGACCTTCAATGATGCATTTTTTTTGAGGGTCTTGAAGAACGCTACTATCTGCACGTTGCCCTAGAATCAAATTTAAAGCGCCCATCAAAATACTTTTTCCAGCTCCAGTTTCACCAGTTATAATATTTAAACCATGCTCAAAATGAATTTCGAGTTGATCGATGATGGCATAATTCTGTATGTAAAGTTTTGATATCATTTGTGCGGAGCAAATTAAGAAAACTTAATCTAAATTTTATTTTTTGTTTGTCAAAAGAAAAATTATTTCTATTTCAGGATTGGACATATCAATGAAATAAAAAAGCCCATCAATTTGAGATGGGCTTTTAGAAATATTTTAGCGTTAAATTATTTCACTTCAACTGAATCTACTAAATCAGCATCTGCCAAAATTCTTCCGCAGTTTTCGCAAACCATAATTTTTTTACGCAATTTGATTTCGCTTTGTTTTTGTGGAGGAATCGCATGGAAACAACCACCGCAACTATCACGTTCTACAGCTACAACAGCTAATCCATTATGATAATTGTTGCGAATGCGATCGTAACTGCTTAACAAACGCTCATCTGCTTGTGTTCTTGCTTTTTGAGCAATTCCATTATAATGCGTTTCTTCTTTTTCAGTTTCGCTAATGATTTTTTCTAACTCCCCTTTTTTTCCACTCAAGTTTAATTCCTTTGTTGCAACCGCTTTGATAGCTAACTCCAATTGACGAGCTTTATCAGAAATTTCTTCTGTAGCATCTTTGATGTGCTTTTCACAAAGTTTTTCCTCAAGTTGTTGCATTTCAATTTCTTTATTCAATGCTTCAAACTCGCGACTATTTTTTACGTTGTCACTTTGTTTTTCGTATTTAGCAATCAATGCCTGAGCATCTTTAATGCCTTGCTTTTTTTGTTCGATAAATTCTTGAATTCCGTTGATTTCTTCTTCAATACGGGTTTGACGTGCATGAAGTCCTTCAATTTCATCTTCAAGATCTTTAACTTCAATAGGAAGTTCACCTTTTAATATTTGAATTTCATCCAGTTTGCTGTCAATCTTTTGTAATCTTACAAGAGCCGTTAATTTTTCTTCAACTGAAAATTCTTTAATCGCAGCCATATTTAATTTGTTTTTTAAAATTTTGTTGGTTCTTACTTTTGTGCCGTATTTATAAAACTATAAATATTTTACCGGGTTGGTATGCACATCCGTTTTGAAGTGGGCAAAGGTAGGGAAATTATTTTTCAAAACATCAGCAAAAAGTTCGATTGTAAATTGTTCGCTTTCAAAATGGCCAATATCTACCAAAACCAATTGATGATTTGCATCAAAAAATTCGTGATACTTGATATCTGAGGTGATAAAAACATCTGCTTTTGCCCGGATAGCATCTTGAATTAAAAAGCTACCCGCCCCTCCGCAAATAGCGATTTTTTTTATTCTATCGTTAATGATTTGGGTATGTTTCAAACATTTTACGTTGAAAATGGATTTTAATTCATTTAAAAAATCAGCTGTTTCCACAGATTGCTCTAATTCGGCTATTATTCCAGACCCAATATCTTGGTGTTTGTTTTGCAGTGTATATAATTCATAAGCGACTTCTTCGTAGGGATGCGCATTTTTCATGGCATTTAAAATGGCAGCTTGCTTCCAAATTGGAAATATCACTTCTACTTTTGCTTCTTTTTGGATGGTTCTTATTCCGATTGCTCCTGTATGTGGATCAGCCCCAGCTAATGGTTTAAAACTTCCAATACCTTCGGAAACGAAACTGCATTCGGCATAATTACCCATTTCACCTGCTCCTACTTCAAATAAGGACTTTTCTAAGGCTTCTTGATACTCAATTGGAACAAAAACGACCAACTTCTGAATCAAAAATGATTTGGGTTGTAATATTTTCCTATTTATCAAATTAAGCTTGTCTGCTATTTTACCATTTACCCCATTTATTATATTATCCATATTTGTATGACAAGCATAAATGGCTATATCATTTTTTATGGCTGCAATGATTGTTTTATCCACATAATTATCAGCATCAAACTTTTTAATGCCTTTGAAAACGATAGGATGATGAGCAATTACTAGATTACAATGCTTAGAAACGGCATCATTAATAACAGCTTCAGTTGCATCCAAACACAATAAAGCACCTGTACATTCCGTTTGATTGTGACCAATGATCAATCCGGAATTATCGTATGATTCCTGAAGAAACAATGGCGCCATTTTTTCTAAAACTGAGATTATTTCTGAAATAGTCATGACTAAAATTATGTAATACTCGGTAATTTTTAAAATAACATCTAAAATTGCAATATGAATAAATGATTTTTTTTACTTTTATGTTATGTCATTAAACTTTAAAAAGAGAAAATTACCCTTTTTATACTTATGCGTAATTTTACTTATTTGTCTTTCCTTCTTAGGCTGTAAAAAGAAAGCAGAAGAAGTATATGTAGCGAACATATTTGAACAGTATTTTGAACAAAATATTTTAAATAATGATTTTATTGTAAGTTATTCAAAAAATCAAGGTGTTGAAAACACGATTGAATTTGAAGGTTATCGTTTTAGATTGTTCAAAAATACATATTACGATGGCCCTATGACTGCAACAAAGAACGGAATAACTTATTCTGGAACTTGGAGCAGCAATAGTGACTACGGAAAACTTATTATAAATATTACTCAACCATCCACCCCTGCCGAGTTTATTTTTCTCAATAGATCTTGGCGATTTACGGAAAAGGCCCTTCCTACAATGAAACTTGCGCCTTGGGGCAGCAACGATTCTACTGCACTTTTTATGCAGCGCCAATAATTTTTTTTATCCGTACACAATAATTTAACAATTTTTGAGTTTATAGTATAAGAAGCGTTCATTCGTTTCGATTTCTATATAACAAAAGCCAATCCTATGAATTATTTAACTTGGGTAAAAACCATGAGCATCATTGCAATTTGCTTTCTGCTCAACACTGTAAGCTTTGCACAGGCAAATTTCAGTGCAAACACAACTTCGGGTTGTGCTCCTTTAGCTGTTAATTTTACTGACAATTCTAGTGGAAACCCAACTTATTGGACTTGGAATTTTGGAGATGGCGCTATCTCTCACCTCAGAAACCCTTCAAGAGTTTATGATGTTCCAGGTGATTATACCATAAAATTAGTTATCAATACCACCAATGGTATTGATTCTGTTATTAGAACGCAGTACATTCATGTATATGCAAAGCCAGATGTAAATTTCTCAACTTCCAATTCAAGTGGTTGTACACCATTGATTGCAAATTTTAATGATTTAAGTACTACTCAAAATGGAAGTCTGGTATCTTGGAACTGGGATTTTGGAGATGGCAATTTGAGTACACTTCGCAATCCTTCTCATAGCTACTCAAGCTCAGGGAATTTCAATGTTTCATTACAAACTACAAACAATTTAGGGTGTACTTCATCAAAAACTGTTGCTAGTTATGTACAAGTTTACGATCATCCTAATGCTATTTTTACCAACAGCAACATTCCAATTTGTAGTGCTCCTGAAATGGTAAATTTTAATAACTCATCAAACGGATTAGGAGCACTGAGTTACGAATGGAATTTTGGAGATGGAACAACATCAAATGATACAACTCCATTAGTTTCACATAACTACATAACTACCGGAACATTCAATGTTCAACTTATAGTAACAAACACTTATGGATGTAAAGACACTTTTACAAAAAACAATGCTGTAATAATTGCAAACAATATTAGCGGATTCAATGCCGTTAATGTGGCATGTAAAAATGATGTAGTGACGTTTACAAACACAAGTGCTCCCGTTCCTACAAGCACATTATGGAATTTTGGAGACGGAACAACATCTATAGGAAATAATACGACTCACCAGTATAGAACTGCTGGTATTTTTGAAGTTAAATTATACAATAATTTTGGATCTTGCATTGATTCTGTAATTAGAACAGTAACCATTAAAGATTTACCAATTGTAGATTTCACTGCCAACCCATTGTCTGGTTGTATTGCACCAATGACAGCAAATTTCACCAACACATCAATCCATGCTTCAACTTATCTATGGAATTTTGGAGATAACACAACATCTACAATTGAATCTCCAAGTCATATTTATAATACACAAGGGAATTACACCATCACCTTAATAGGCACATCTGCGAATGGCTGTAAAAATACAAGAGTAAGAGATCAATATATCAGTATACAATTGCCTGTTGTTACTATCAGAAATTTACCACAAAGTGGATGCGGACCATTAACAAAAACTTTTCAGCATCAAATAGTTGGAGGTGATAATATTGTAAGTTACTTATGGAATTTTGGAGATGGAACAACATCAACTTCAATGAGTCCTACGCATACATTTAACGTTGGAACATATGATATCTCTTTGATTATTGTAACTGCATCTGGATGTACAGATACAGTTGTTTATACGCGTGGAATAAGGGTTGGAACAAGACCTCACACTGCATTTGATGCTACACCAAAAATAACTTGTGCACAATTTCCAGTGGCATTTGGAGATTCAACACCAGTGGCAGACTCAGCAAATCAATGGCTGTGGGATTTCGGAGATAATACTACGAGTACTTTACAAAATCCAAATCATATTTATGTTGATACAGGTTACATGACTGTTACATTAGTAAGTGCTTATAATGGTTGTAAAGACACATTAATCATGACAGATTTTTTATTTATCAATCCTCCTATTGCAAATTTTAAAGTTGTGGTTGATTGTTCAGACAGAAAGAAAAGAAAATTTGTAGACCAATCGATAGGTGCAGATAGTTGGTTTTGGAGTTTTGGTGATGGGGCAACATCAACTGAAACAAATCCAGAACATTATTATGTTGCAAATGGACCTTACACGGTAAGCTTAACTGTTTACAACAACACTACTGGGTGCATTTTTACAAAAACATCTGTAATATATGTCGTAGATCAACATCCTACAATATTTGCTTCAAGTTATTCGATTTGTAAACCTGGTGATGTATCACTAAAAGCTACAGGAATAACAAGCGCTTACTTTAACTCCTTTAATTGGAGCTTTGGAGACAACTCAACAGGAACAGGTGATTCAATTATAAAAAGATATTACAATGCAGGTCTGTATTGTGTTAGACTGACAACTATAGATAAAAACGGTTGTAAGGATACTGCATTTACGAATCCATGTATCCAAGTAAATGGTCCAAAAGCAGGATTTAGTGCATCTACTACAAATGGTTGTGCAAATACAAATATTGCTTTTCGCGACAGTTCATTGTCAGATGGAAGAAACAGAATAATTTCAAGAACTTGGAATTTTGGAGATGGAACAATCATTACAACAACAGATTCAGTTGTAAGTCATCTTTATTCAATCGGAGGAATTTTTTCAGTTAGTTTATTGGTAACAGATTCTGCAGGTTGTTCAGAATTATTAACCAAAACAAATTACGTTACAGTTAATAAACCAATTTCAAATTTCTATACCACAGATTCAACAAGTTGTCCAGGAAGTAGTGTTAATTTTATAAATAGTTCTCAAGGATTTGGATTAACTTATTTTTGGAATTTTGGTGATGGCAACACCTCTGCATTAACAAACCCAACACATCAATATGTAACAAGTGGGCAGTATAATATCACATTATCAATTTGGGATCAAAATGGTTGTAGAAATGATTCTACAAAAATAAATATGGTCCGTATTTCTAGACCAGGAGCACGTTTTAATGTAAGTGATACATTAGGAACTTGTCCTCCATTAATAGTAAATTTCACTAACCAATCTTCAAACCAATTGAGCTGGTCATGGGATTTTGGTGATGGATCAGGAGTAGTAAGTACGCTCAATCCTTCACATTTCTATGCCATTGCAGGAACATTTCACCCTAAATTAATGATCACAAGCCCAGGTGGTTGTACAGATACAGTTCAAAAAACAATTGTAGTAAGAGGCCCAAGTGGCACATTTAACTATTCGGGATTAAATGGTTGTACTCCAACAATTGTAAACTTTACTGCAAATACCAGAAACGCCATAGGATACACATGGGATTTCAGCGATGGAACGGCTGTAGATACAACGAGCAATGTAATGTCACATCAATATACTGTTGGTGGTTCTTTTTTACCCATAGTAATTTTAAGAGACACTGCAGGATGTACATTTGCTTTGAGAGGAAGAGACACGATAAAGATTCATAACATAAATGCAAATTTCAATTTCAATACACAAACCATTTGTGATCAAGGCACAGTTACATTTAACAGCAGTATAACTGGAACAGATGCAACATCATCATATCAATGGACATTTGGAGATGGTACAACTTCAACAAGTCAAAATCCAAATCATTTTTATACTACTAACGGTATATATTACCCTAAGTTAATAGTAACATCTTCATATGGTTGTAAAGACACAATGATAAGCCCAAATCCAATTAAGATTGTAAAATCTCCTGTTGCAAATATTACACAATCAATTAATGGTTGCGTTCCTTTAAATGTAAATTTTAATGGTTTAAATATTGCTGCTGATACTGCTGCTTTGACATGGTCTTGGAGATTTGGCAATGGAATGGTTTCAAATTTAATGACTCCATTAATGCAAACCTATTCTAATGCTGGAAACTATCCAGTTGAATTGATTGTAACTAACAGCTCGGGATGTAGAGATACCGCCAACGCGACTGTTGAAGCGTATGCACTACCCATTATTGATGCGGGTTTGGATACCATGATTTGTAGAGGTACAGGAATAAATCTAGTTGCGACTGGAGGTGTCCAATATGTTTGGAGTCCTTCTACAGGATTAAGTTGTACAACCTGTGCAAACCCAATTGCAAATCCAGATAGTTTAAAACAATACTTTGTAACAGGAACAAGCACTCATGGATGTAGCAGTAAAGACTCTGTAAAAGTAGCTGTTAAATATCCTTTTAACATGACAACAAGTAGAAAAGACTCATTATGCATAGGAAATTCTGTGACCATGCACGCAAGTGGGGCTTACAGATACACTTGGACACCTTCTACAGGATTAGACAACCCAAATTCAGCAAATCCTGTAGCAACGCCAACTGTAAGTACAACTTATCAAGTAGTTGGTACAGATGATAGAAACTGTTTTACAGTAACTGCAACCATTCCAATTATTGTACATAATTATCCAACTGTAGAAGCCGGTGCAGACAGAACAATTAATGTTGGACAAACTATAAACATTATCCCTCAAGTATCTTCAGATGTAATTGATGCAAGATGGACACCAACAAACGCAATTTTCCGTGATGTTTTCCCAGGCATAACTGTAAAACCCAATACCACTACAACTTATAAAGTAGTAGTAAAAAATAAAGGAGGTTGCAAAGCAACAGATGAATTAACGGTGAATGTGTTGTGTAATGGAGCAAACATGTTTGTGCCAAATACATTCTCTCCAAATCAAGATGGTGTAAATGATCTATTTTATCCGAGAGGAAGTGGCATCTTTACCATTAAAAGATTTAAAGTTTTTTCAAGATGGGGAGAAGTGATATTTGAACAAAACAACTTCAATGCAAATGATCCTTCTAAAGCATGGGATGGAACATTCAAGGGGAAAAAGTTAGATCCAGATGTTTATATTTATACAGTTGATGTAATGTGTGATAACTATACTGTACTATCTTTCAAAGGAAATGTGGCTTTAATAAAATAATCATAATCGCGCTTTTGTTTATAGAATAGAATCGGGCTTGCAGCAAAATGCAGGCCCTTTTTTATTGTTCGAAATACTTTAAAAAAAATGTATAATACCAAAAGTAAAAGTCAAAAAACTCAAATTGAATATATAGAACCCCTCCCCCTGTTTTACAAAAAGAAACTGGATTTTTTTTAATTATTCCTTCACATTTATACAATAAGTTAAGCCCTATTTCGTTTATATAATACCGTAACGTACCTAAAACAAGCCCTATGAACACTATTCTAAAAACCTTTACGCTATTTTTATGCCTGTTATTTTTCAGGCAAATTATACAAGCGCAAGACATCCATTTTTCACAAATTTTTGAAACACCAATTTTAAGAAACCCATCTCTTGCTGGATTATATAATGGTGATGTGCGTATACAAACCGTACATAGAAATCAATGGAACTCTGTAACGGATGCATATCAAACAACTTCTGTGAGTTGTGATTACAAAAAACATGTTGGTAACGGTAATGACTTTATCAGTTTTGGTGGACAAGTAGTTTACGATAAAGCAGGAACAATAGCTTTAACAACCACACAAATATTACCTGCTATTAATTATAACAAATCAATGAGCGATTTCAAGAACGTTTACTTATCATTAGGCTTCATGGGTGGATTAATTCAAAGGAGATTAGATAGATCAAAAATGACTACCAATAATCAGTATGATGGTACAGGTTATAATGGACTTCTTTCTGATGGGGAAACCTTTTCGTCTAATGGTTACAGTTACTTTGATGGAAGTGTAGGCATGAGTTTGAATTCACAATTGGGAGATAATGAAAATAATAATTTTTATGTTGGTTTAGCTTATCATCATTTCAATCAATCTAAAAAAGCAAATTTCTACAATACTGCTAGCCAATCGGTAACTCCAAGATGGGTTTTGTCTTCTGGTGTACGTTACGAAATGGCAAACAACTCCTATTTTACGCTTCAAGCAGATTATAATAGACAAGGCGCCTATCAAGAAATTGTAGGTGGTGCAATTTACACAATGAGAATAGGCCAAAATGAAGATGTTAGATATTTGTTTCATTGTGGAACTTATATGAGATGGAGAGACGCAATCATTCCCGTTGCAAAATTAGAATTTCAACCTTTAGCAGTTGCCATTAGTTATGATGCAAACATATCTTCCTTAAAAACATCAAGTAAAGGGAGAGGTGGATTTGAAATTTCTCTTTCATACCAAAAATTCAGAAAAAACAACAGCAGCTTAGATGCAGTAAGATGCCCAAAATTTTAATACAAAATCTTTTATTTATCCAACACTTTTACCCTGACCAGGTTCTAGCAAGCAACTTCTTTTGTTTTTATGGATTGTTTGGATAACAGAAGCCCTGCTTTATTGCGGGGCTTTCTTGTATTTAAAAATGTTTGTGGTTTGGTGTTTGGTGTTTGGTGTTTGGTGTTTGGTGTTTGGTGTTTGATTAACTTTTAAACCATTAAACATTAAACCAGCGAAACGATTTAAACACATTGCTATCTAGCATCAAGTATCTAGAATCAAGCAACTCATTGCTCGTTTTTATTATTTTTTCTTGATTTGATGATTTTTTAATAATTGCTAACTAACTTGCGCTAAAATTTAAAACAAAATATCATGTCATTACAAATCGGAAACCAAGCACCTGCTTTTACTTTACATACTTCAATTAATGAAACAATTAGTTTGTCTGATTTTGCAGGTGAAAAAAATGTATTGATTTTATTCTTTCCGCAAGCCTTCACTGGTGTTTGTACCAAAGAACTTTGTGCAATTAGAGATGATATCAGCCGTTACCAAAATACAAATGCTCAAGTTTTAGGCATTTCTGTTGATTCGGTGTTCACATTAGCCAAATTCAAAGAAGAGCAACAATTAAATTTCCCATTATTGAGTGATTTCAACAAGGAGGTTTCTACTGCTTATGATTCTATTTATGAGTCGTTTACAGGAATGAATATGAAAGGTGTTAGTAAAAGATCTGCTTTTCTAATAGACAAGGCTGGAGTTATTCAATATGCAGAGGTTTTAGAAAGTGCTGGAGACATTCCTAATTTTGAAGCAATAAATGCATGCATAGCCCGTTTAATGAATTAAAGGTTCATTAAAGAAATATTTTATTTTTCTACCTATTTCATTTAAATTTATTGAAAAATCGATTTTTCGCTTTTGAAAAAAATAATCATCATATTATCAATACTTGTTTTTGGTTTAAACTCACATGGTTTTAGCCAAAACAATGCGGAATCTTCTAATCGTATTATAAAATTTTACCCTAACCCTGCTTCTGCATTTATTAATTTCGATTTCTTAAGAAGCTATGATGTCAACTACACGCTTTTCATCTTCAATTTCATGGGTAAAAAAATCATTGAAATAAAAAATACACCTTCGAGAATCAACTTAAACCTGGTAGATTTTTTTCGAGGAATTTATATTTATCAACTTAGGGATAAAAATGGCATCATAATGGAAACTGGAAAGTTTCAAGTTGTGAAATAATTTTTACAAATGCTGTCATCCCATTTTTCAAAACATTTTTTATTGTGTCAAAATGTCGGCAATTAACAAATTGGCAATATGTTTGACTATGTTGATTTTTACAACAATCATTTTAAATCATTATGGAAGAAAATAAATTACCCTTAGAAGAGGAAGTGCCAAACTTATCAACAGATGAAACATCTATTACTGAAGATGCTGAAACAGTAGAATCAGTTAAAAGTAAAATGCAACAAGAAATTGATGAACTAAAAGACAAAAACCTCAGATTATTAGCTGAATTCCAAAATTTCAAGCGCAGATCTGCTGAAGAAAGATTAGTACTTCATCAAACGGCTGGAAAAGACATTATCATTGGATTACTAGATGTAATGGACGATTGCGATCGAGCTGAAAATCAAATAAAAAAATCGGAAGCAAGAGAAAGTAATGAAGGCACATTACTGGTTTTCAACAAACTACGAAATTTGCTGCAACAAAAAGGTGTTCAAGCTATGGAAAGTTTAAATACTGAATTTGACGCTGAAAAACATGAAGCGATTTCAATTGTAGATGCGCCTGAAGAAATGAGTGGAAAAATTATCGACGAATTACAAAAAGGATATTATCTTAATGAAAAACTAATTCGGTTTGCCAAAGTAATAGTTGGCAAATAATAAAACAGAACCAATACCATGTCGAATAAAAGAGATTATTACGAAATACTTGGCGTACCTAAAACGGCTAGTCAAGATGAAATTAAAAAAGCATACCGTAAAGTTGCGATGCAATATCATCCTGATAGAAATCCAGGTGATCAGTCTGCAGAAGATAAATTTAAAGAAGCTGCAGAGGCATATGAAGTTTTAAATGATGCGGATAAAAAATCCCAATACGACCGTTTTGGACACAATGCTTTTGGACAAGGCCGTTCTGGTGGTGGCGGATTTAGCGGTGGCGGAATGAATATGGATGATATTTTTAGTCAATTTGGTGATGTATTTGGTGACGAGGGCTTTGGTGGATTTTTTGGTGGTGGTGGAAGAAGCAGGCGTGGTGGGCAAACTGGAGGAGCAAGAGGAAGCAATTTGCGTGTTAAACTCAAATTGAATTTTGAGGAAATGGCGAAAGGCGCCAGCAAAACCATCAAACTTAAAAAATACATCAAGTGTAGTACATGTACAGGAAGCGGTGCAAAAGATAAAAATAGTGTTCAAACTTGTGGCACCTGCAAAGGAAGTGGACAAGTTAGAAGGGTTCAAAATACATTTTTAGGTCAAATGCAAACGGTAACTACCTGCCCTACTTGTAATGGCGATGGTACATCTATAACTGCGAAATGTGGCGTTTGTAAAGGCGAAGGTCGAGTTTATGGAGAAGAAACCATCAACATAGATATTCCAGCTGGCGTTCAGGAAGGCATGCAACTCAGTTTAAGTGGAAAAGGAAATATTGGAGAGCGTGGAGGCAGTTTCGGAGATTTAATCGTTCAAATTGAAGAAGAAGCACATCCACAATTACAAAGAGATGGTTTAAATGTAGCTTTCGATTTGTATTTATCTTTCCCTGATGTGGTTTTTGGAACTCAAGTAGAAGTGCCCACAATCGACGGAAGGGCCAAAATTAAAATTCCAGCTGGTACTCAAAGCGGCAAAATATTCCGTCTTAAAGGAAAGGGATTCCCTCAAGTAAATGGCTATGAAAAAGGAGACCAACTCATTCATGTAAATGTTTGGACACCTCAAAATATTTCAGCAGAAGAAAAATCGAGTTTAGAGAAATTAGCACAATCAAAAAACTTCGAACCTAACCCTGAAAAAAACGAGAAATCTTTTTTTGATAAGGTAAGGGAAATTTTTAGTTAGTTTTTGTTATTAATCCTAGTATTGACATAGAAAAAAGCAAGACAGCATTTAATCACGTTGTTTTGCTTTTTTATTGCCGTATATTTTTGAAGCCTTTTCAATCAAAGCAATAAATTCTATTTGTAATCGGTTGGTTGGGTCCACACAGTTTTGAGCCAACTTTTTAATGATACTCCATGATTTATATGGAAAGTATGCTGATTGTTTTAATTTCAATGAAAACATGGTTATTGCTGTTGCAAATCTCAATGAATGATCAATACTATCAAAAGGAATAAAATTTAAATTAGCAATGTATTGATGCGAATGATTTGTATGATTGTTATTTATTGAATATCTCAACTCCATTTCAGCTAAATGTTGATTTGAATTTTTGTTACTCATTTTTATCAAACTATCTGTAGGCACAATTTCAAATATTGCAAGCACATTGCTTCCACTGCCAATTTCACCACCTTCAAGTAAATTTTTATTATCCACCAATGCCTCTTTTTTATTATCAAACCCAATTAATCGGTATGATTTTACCAAATCGGAATTAAAATTCACATTCATAAATGCATCATCTGCAACGGCATAAAGTGTTTGTGTAAGCTCTTTAACCAAAACCCTTTCAGCTTCTTGAATATCATCTAGATAAGCATAGTTTCCGTTCCCATTTTTAGCAAGTGTTTGAAGCTTTGAATCTTTTAAATTACCCATACCAACACCCAAGCATGTTAAATAAACGCCTGTTAATCTTTGTTTTGAAATGATTTCATCCAAAGCTTTCTCTGATGTTTCTCCAACATTAAAATCTCCATCTGTTGCCAATATAACCCGATTATTTCCCCCTTTTATAAATGACTTTTTTGCAAGTTGATAAGCCACTCTTATTGCTGACTCTCCAGGTGTATCTCCATTTGCTTCGAGCAATTCGATGGATTCTAATATCTTTTTCTGCTCTTGTCCAGATGTTGGCTCAAGCCATATTTGAACGTAGCCCCCATATGTTACAATTGAAACAGTATCAACTGGTCTAAGATTTTTTACAAAAAGCTGAAAAGCAGCTTTCAGCAATGGCAAACGATTTGGCATATCCATACTACCAGATACGTCAATTAAAAAGACAAAATTTCCTGGTGGCACCTTTTCTAAGTCTATTTTTTTTGCACTTACATTTACAAACATTAATTTGTTTTGTGTGTTCCAAGGACAAGAAGTTAATTGAGAATAAACACTAAATAAACTATCTCCGCTAGGAATTCGATAGCCCAGGTTAAAATAATTAATCAACTCTTCAGTACGAATGGCATCCGTAGGCACTTCACTTTTCATATTTATAAACCTACGTACATTACTATAAGAAGCTTTATTTACGTTTAGAGAAAACCCCGTGTTGGGGAATGTTTTGGCATCTATATTGTCATTTTCAATCAGTTGGAAATAAGTTTCATCACCAGCAGCCATTGCCTTAAACGCATCTCTACTTTGATCTTTTGTAATTGAAATTAATTTAGGCTGGCGTTTGCTATTTGCGTCGTCTGTTGCCTTTAATTTTACAACCAACCACACATCTGTTTTTACCCTAATTGTTTGAGTTTCATAACCCTCTAAACTAATTGTAAGCGAGTCGTAAAGTCTTTTTTCGTCTATACCAAAACTGCCCGTATTGGATTCTGAGTAGTATATTTTTTTTTCGCCATGAACAAATATTTTGGCGTGAGGAAGTAGTTTATTTTTCTCGTCTTTAATCTCTCCGCGTAAATAATACTGCGCTTGTGCATTATTAATGCACAAAAATATAAGGAAATAAAGAATTGATTTTTTAAAAAGCATGGGCACTATTTAAAGTACATCATCAATACTAAATATACCAATTTTATTTTGTTATTCGATGATTTTGAGCTGATAAATATCTTTAAGATTTCTACCCAATCCATCATAATCTAATCCATAACCAACTAAAAATTTATTGGGCACTTCAAATCCCAAATAATCTACTTTTATTGGATATAATAATGCATCAGGCTTATGCAATAAAGAAGCTATTCGAATACTTGATGGATTCTGATTAAATAATTGAGGCAAAAACTCATGTAGGGTTTTACCTGTGTCAACTATATCTTCTATTAAAATAACATCTCTGTCTTTCAAAGACACATCAAGCCCTATTGAAGTGGTTACTTGTCCTGTACTTTTTATGCCTTTGTAAGATGCTAACTTAATAAAGCATATTTCTGCTTCTATGTTTAGTGTTTTAAATAAGTCGGAAGCAAACATAAATGAACCATTGAGTATGGCAATAAACAAAGGGCTTTTGCCTTTATAATCAGCATTTATTTGATTTCCCATGCCCTCGATTCGAGTTAGAATTTCTTCATGACTTAAAAAACCAATGAATGATTTATCGTGAACCTGAATTGTATCCATATTTTATTATTTTGAAACAATCAAACGTTGTCCAATTTTCAATTTCATGGAATTCAAATTATTCCATTCTTTTAAATCATCAACATCAACGTTGTATTTTTTTGAAATGATTTGTAAATTTTCATTTGGTTTTACTTCATGATATTTTACCAAAGATTTATTATTTAATGTTGAAGATTTTTTTGTTTTCGGATTTTCTTCTTCATCTACAATCACTTCTGATTTTAGTGACAGAATTCTGCCTGGTTTTAATTCATCTGCTTCATTTAATCCATTAAAAGCCATTAAATAGCTTATTTGTATTCCAGCATTTTGAGAAATATCATAAACAGTTTCGCCTTTTTTAACTTTGTATGTTTTTGCAAGTGCCTCAATTCTTTTTCTTTGTAAATAAATCCAAGATGATTTTTCAATAATGCCATCTTCATACAAATCATTGTAATCTAATAAATCTGCTAAGTCAATTTTGAATCTTGTTGCAATGGCTAATAATGAAATCCCACTGTCCACATAAACTGCATTTAATCCATTGTATGACTTTGGTTTGATTTGGGGTGGAAATATAAAATTGCTGATTTTTTCAACCGATTGATTTTCGAGTATTGGATTATTTTTTTCTTTATTTATTGCATATATACTATAATCTGGAATTTCTTTTAATGTTTCAGTTGTGTACTCATTAAGGTTATAATCTTCAATTGTTTTTATTAAAATTTGAGGATATCTAGGATTAGTAGCATATCCAGCTTTTTTTAATCCATGAGCCCAAGCGCTATAATCAGTAGGGTCTAAACTAAATAAAAAAGCATAGTGCGCTCTAGTTCTTAAAAAGTCGCTATGGTCTTGATAACTTAAATATGCACTATCATATTTTCTAAAACATTCTCCACTTTCATCATCATCGTGATAAACTTTTTCACCTTTCCATTCTACTTTACATTTTATACCAAAATGATTATTCGATTTTTTTACCAGTTCGCTATTGCCACTTTCTGTTTCTAAAACACCTTGTGCCAAAGTAATTGCAGCAGGCACACCAGAACGAATCATTTCTTTGATAGCAATATCTTTATACCTTTCAATATATTGTGCTGTAGTGATTTTTTGAGCACAAACCACATTCATCAATAAAAGACTAAGAAATACTAAAATAATTTTTTGCACGAATTATAATTTTCTAATTAACATTAATCCATCTCTTATGGGTATCATTACCTGTTCTACTCGTATATCGGATGCAACATGGTTATTAAATGCTTCAATCGCTTTTGCATTTTTCCCAGTAATTGTATCTGAAAAAACCTGTCCATGAAAAAATACATTATCAACTAAAATCCATCCCCCCGATTTTAATCTTGGTAAAGTTAATTCGTAATATTCAATATAACTTACTTTATCTGCATCAATAAATATCAAATCCCAAGCCTCTTCCAATTGTTGAATGATGTTTATTGCGTTTCCAATGTGTAATGTAATCTGATTATTAACGCTAGAATTTTTAAAAAATTGTTGCGCTGTTTTTGCATCTTCTTCTCTAATTTCTATCGTATGGAGATGACCATCTTTTGTTAACCCCTTACTTAAACACAATGCACTAAATCCTGTAAAACTCCCTATTTCCAACACTTTTGTTGGGTTTATCATTATGCTAATCATCTCTAAAAACTTCCCCTGCCATTTGCCACTGAGCATGTGCGCATGTCCATGATTTTGAGTGGTATGTGCTTCAATTTCTTGCAAAAGCGCATCCTGAGTACTTGAAAAATCTGCACAATATTTCTCTGCCAAAGGATTCAGAATTTCCATCAAATTTATTTTTATTTAAATGTTTTTTTTGAAATCATTAACAAACCAGCAAAGGTTAAACAGCCATTTATTAAAATCAATTCATTCCCAATTTTATATCCATGAAAAATTTGCTCAGAAATATTGGTTAATCCCAATTGAATGTGCAATTTCTTTTCATACCATTCTGGACTGCTCAACATATCAATAAACAAAGCAAATAATGGCGCAGATAAACAAACCGACCATATCCATTTCCCGGAAAGTATTTTATTTGTAAGAATACCAAAAGCAAACAAACCGAGCAAAGGACCATAAGTTATTCCGGCAAATTTGAGGATAAAATCAATAATCAACTTGTCGTTTATTGCTTTAAAAATAAGGACCAAAATGAAAAACAATATTGCAAATGAAATATGTACTTTTAATCTTTTTGATTTTTTAACTTGTTCAGACGCATCGCTTTGATTCATGTTTAGAATGTCGATACAAAAGCAAGAAGTGAGTGAAGTAATGGCGCCGTCAACACTTGGGAAGAGTGCAGAAATTAATGCAATGATAAAAAGAATACCAATTGAGCCACTAAACGCATCACTCAATGCAATTGTTGGAAACAAATCATCTGGTTTATCGGTAGGCAAATTGGCTTGTGCTGCATATAAATAAAGTATTCCGCCTAAGAAAAGAAATAAAAAATTAACCAGCATTAAAACCGCGGTAAAACTCATCATATTTTTTTGTGCATCTTTAAGATTTTTGACACTGATGTTTTTCTGCATCATCTCTTGATCAAGTCCGGTCATGGCTATGGCAATAAACATCCCACCGATAATATGCTTTAAAAAAAACGATCCTGATTTCACATCTGTATTAAAAATTCGGGAATAACCTTTTTGTTGCAATGCATTCATTGCTCCGAAAATATCGAGATTAATGGATTTTAAAATAACAATAGTACAAACTACCAACCCAAGCAACATGCCTGTAGTTTGCAATGTATCGGTATAAATAATTGTTTTAACGCCTCCTTCAAATGTGTAGAGCAAAATCAAAACAAGGATAACAAGCGCCGTTGCAATAAACGGGATTCCCATTTTATCCAAAATGAAAAGCTGTAAAATATTGATGACTAAATAAAGACGGGCTGTAGCGCCAACTGCACGAGAAACGATAAAAAATGTAGCCCCAACTTTATGTGCTTCTACACCAAATCGATTTTCGAGATACGTGTAAATGCTGGTGAGGTTCATTTTGTAATACAAGGGCATCAATACAAACGCAATAACCAAATAACCCAATAAATACCCCAATACAATTTGAAAATAGAAAAAATTTCCGCTGCCCACGCCACCGGGTACACTTACAAAAGTTACTCCACTTAATGAAGTGCCAATCATCCCAAATGCCACCAACATCCAGTTGCTGTTTTTATTCCCAATAAAAAAAGATTCGTTATTGGATCCACGGGAAGTATACCAAGCAACAGTTAACAGCAAAATAAAATATCCAACAACAAATGAAAATAATACAATGGGTGACATTATCTAGGATTTTAGATCAAAAATTATTATGGTTGAAGTTAATCAAATTAGCTTTTAAAACTTCAACATT
>CANFUJ010000035.1 GCA_947450165.1 Chitinophagaceae bacterium | reverse complement strand
CCCGCCATGACCTCCAAGTCGATCACTAGAAAAATACAAAGTAGTATTATCTGCTGCAACAAATGGTGAAATCTCATCGTAATCATCATTGCTTAACATGGTTACTTTTACAGGTTTCGTCCAATTATTTCCTTCTATATTTTTGCTGATATAAATATCATTGTTGTCATTGTTTTTTTCTTCTGAAAAATAAAGGAATAAAACTTTTCCATCGCTGCTCATAGATGCTCCAGAGTAAATATCAATTGACATGCCTGCAAAGCCTGAGATATTTAATTTTTTGGGTTCGCCCCAAACTCCATTTGCTTTTGTGCATAGTGAAAATCCTTTACCTGATAACTTACCATTTTGATAAGCCCCTCTGATAAGAACGGTGTTCCCGTCTGGCGAAATCCAAAAAACTCCATTTTCTGATTGCCCGTTTATGGGTGTTGTACATTTTATGGCTTTCCCCCAGTTGTTATTCGCATCTAATTCCGAATACCAAACGTTCTGACCCAACTTACTAGTCTTGGATCCTTCTAGTTTTGAACCTTCTACAATATAATAAAGTTTTTTTCCGTCGAAAGATATGGTTGGTCTTAACTCAGCAAATGCAGAATTAATATTATTTCCAAGAATTTCTACGTTTGATTGTGCATGTGTATTAGCCCCTGCCAAAGCAATTGTAAAAAAGAAAAGTAATTTTTTCATAATAAATTTATTTGAGTACGATGTAATTATAATTTTTAAACCAATTCTATTACCAGAAATTTAATTTTTTATAAAATCTAGACCCTGGATTGGTTTGACGACCAGCTGTAACAATTAACGATACTTCGTTTCTTTTTGCGCTGTAAGCTGGAAATTTGATTGAATTGATTGGATGCTCATAAGAGTATCTTAAATTAATATTTCTTCCGCATGTTAAATTTAAATAAGGCATCATTGTTTGGAAATTACGTGTGTAAAAACCAAAGTTGGGATTGATCTTACCTTTTGGTTCAGTTCTATAAAATTCTAATCCTGCCCAAAAAGCGGTAATTTCAAGATTATCGTCTGTATTTTTGCTGCGATAATACAAGCCTTCTTTCCAAAACATATTTTTTTGAACTATTCCCCATTTTTCGTTTAATCGAAGACGTATAATTGAATGGGCAGTTACTCTGTGCCTTAACGATGGTTTGTCTTTATCTTCTACGCTACTTGCATCATATTTTGGATAAAACAAATGGTGCATTGCTCCTCCCAACTCAAACATCACTGATTCTGTAACTCTTCCATAATAAGCGCCAATATTTACATCTCTATAATCTGTAGTACCTGATCGTTCTACTAATCCATTCCCATATTTATAAGGATAACGAAATGCTCCTCCTGTAATTTCTTTGTTGAAGGCTTTCCCTTTACTCTCATCTAATACGCCAATAGCGTTTGTAAACTGCAATCCGAATCCAAATATTCTGTTTGATTTGGTATAAAAATGACGTGCAACTGACAATGAATAGAAAGTAGCTTTTATTGGAGCTGTTTCATGCCCATATGCATAATAATTAAAGCCCACTCCCCAGTATCCAGTTACCTTTTTGTTGTTCCCAGATTTATCTTTTCCGGCTTCTGTATTTTCATTAGCCATCTGATTCTGAGGGTTTTCATCTCCGCTGCTTCTATATTTACCAAGCTTAACATCAATACTCACATTTTGATGATTCATGTAAACTGTCGATTTAGAAACGAACGAATCTTGTGCAATTGCGTTTTGCCAACTTAATAAAGCAGATGCACGAACACGTCCATCAAACCTTCCGGTAAGCGCTGGGTTAAATTGAATTGGTGCCGACCAAATTTGTGAAAATCGTGCATTTTGTCCGATTGCATTAAAAGAGATCAGGAAAAGAACCACGATCAGAAGTTTCTGACTTTTCATAATTTTTTTTTTACTTTGGTTAATTTTGAAGATTGTATTGATTTATTTTATTGATTGCTATGTAATTTTCATGTTGACCATTTCCTTTTACCGATTGAAATTCCGGCAAAAGTTTTTTTATTAAATCTCTATATAATTCAGGTTCGTAATACCCTTCTAATGATTTCAGTTTTTCAATGATAACATCTGCATCAGATTGATTTACTTTATTTTCAGCACTGATCATGATTTTTTCATGATGGGTTTCTTTCATTTTTTCATTTTTTGCAAACACCTCTTCATACAATTTTTCACCTGGTCTTTGACCAATAAAATGAATCTTGATATCTTGATCGGGAATAAATCCAGCCAAACGAATCATGTTTTTTGCTAAGTCTACAATTTTAACGGGTTCACCCATATCAAATACAAATACCTCTCCTCCACCTGCCATTACAGATGCCTCCAATACCAATTGACATGCTTCTGCTATTGTCATGAAATATCTTATCATTTCTGGATGTGTAACTGTAACTGGTCCACCCGCTTGTATTTGTTTTTTAAACAATGGTACAACAGACCCATTTGAGCCCAAAACATTTCCAAATCTGGTTATTACAAAAGAAGTGTTGTTATTGCTACCTTCTGCTGCTTGAACGATTATTTCAGCAAGTCGCTTTGTTGCTCCCATTACGCTAGTTGGGTTTACAGCTTTATCAGAAGAAATGAAAACGAATTTTTCTACTTTATAAAAAATTGATTTTTTTACAATACTATGTGTTCCAAATACATTTGTTTGTACCGCCTCCCAAGGAAATGCCTCCATCAAAGGAACGTGTTTGTAAGCAGCAGCATGGTAAACAAAATTGGGTCTATACTGATTGAAAATTCTGTCCATTAATTCTTCATTTCGAATGTCTGTTAGAATAAATCTATATTGAACCAATGGGTGTTTACGCTTTAACTCTTGTTCTAAATCATACAAAGCACTTTCTGAAAAATCTACACAAACAATCAATGTGGCGTCATGCTCCGAAAGTTTACGAACTATTTCACTGCCTATTGAACCAGCAGCACCCGTAACTAGTATTGTTTTACTTTTTAAACTATCAGCTACATGTGCATCATATAATTCTATTTGCTTCCTATTCATCAAATCGCCAATTTCAATTGATGCCAATCTTTCAAATTTAAACCCATTGTCCAATAATGATTGGACAGAGGACAATTCCTTTAACTTCAAATTGTAAGGCAAAATATCTTCAAGGAACTTAGCTTTTCTTGCTGGTAAAATTGAATTATTAGCAATAACAACATCTGTAACATTGTACTTATCAATGATAGTGCCTAACTCAGTAGACGCATCAAAAACGCGTAACCCTCCAATAAAACGACCAATTTTTTTCTTATCATCATCTAAAAATCCAATAATACTAAATTCGTCTTGATATAAATTATTAATTGATTTTTTTAGAAAAACCCCCATCTCACCAGCACCATAAATCAACAATCTTTTGGGTTGATTTACCGATTTTGTTCTGCGATAATGAAAATAGAGATAACTTATTATTAGGCGAGTTCCAATTATGTAGCAAGTAGTCATAAAAAAGCTGATAACGAAAATCTCAGGTTTTAATTGATTCTTTTGAGAAAAAAATATACCGCTTGCAATACTAAAAACATGGATTAAAAAAATGATAGAAGTTAATGTTAGATAGTCTTTACTGCTAAAAAAACGTATTACTTTTTTATATATTCCAAAGATTACCCAAGCAGAAATACCAAACGCAACATGAAAAAACAAACGATATACTATGGTATGAATGGGGAATTCATTAATAGACAAGATGCGGTAATTGGCTACAATAGCCGATAATAAACCAAGCATAACCAACAACTGGTCTCCTATAAGTACCAATTGAGATGGTCTAATTATATTTTTTCTTGATTCTTGCATTTAATTTTTATATCCCTAAATGTTTTTTTATTTCATTAATCACATTTTCAATTACTGATTCAGATAGGTTTGAGCCGCTTGGCAAGCAAAGTCCAGTATCAAACAATTTATCTGAAATTCCATTGTTGTATGATTTACAATCTGCGAAAACCGGTTGTTGATGCAATGGTTTCCAAAGTGGCCTTGTTTCAATGTTTAGGGTTTCTAGGTGTTGTCGCAATATTTCTATAATACCCAATTTAAAATATTTTTCATCAAAAACAATGGTAGTTAGCCACCTGTTAGAAAAAAATCCAGTCGGCTCTTCTAAAAAAGATATTCCTTCTACTCCTGAAAATCCAATTTTATATTGTTCAAATATTGCTCGTCTTTTTTTAATTCTCTCCGGCAATACTTCCATTTGACCTCTTCCAATTCCTGCGCATATATTGCTTAATCTATAATTGTACCCAATTTGGGTATGTAAATAATATGGTGCTGGATCTTTTGCTTGAGCAGAAACATGCCTTGTTTTCGCAATTAAATTTTCATCATTGCTTAATAATGCTCCACCTCCGCTAGTTGTAATGATTTTATTTCCATTAAAACTTAAAATCCCTGCTTTGCCAAAACTTCCACAAGCTTTATCATTGTAGCTACTTCCCAATGCTTCTGCAGCATCTTCAATAATTGGGATCCCGTATTTATCCGAAATTGACAACAATTCATTCATTTTGGCTGGCATGCCATACAAATGAACAACAATTATCGCTGCAATTTTTTTCCCAATTTGTAATTGATCCTCAATGGCTTTTTCTAACAATTGTGGATCTATGTTCCAAGTGTCTGCTTCACTATCTATAAAAACAGGTTCCGCACCACAATATAATATCGGAAATGCAGATGCAGCAAATGTAAAACTCTGACACAATACAACGTCTCCTAGATTCACTTCCATTAAGGAAAGCGCAAGATGCAACGCCGCAGTGCCTGAATTTAGAGAAACTGCTTCTTTTACGCCAACATATTCAGACAATTGCTTTTCAAAAAAATCAACATTAGGACCCAAAGGCGCAACCCAATTGGTAGAGAATGCTTCTTCTACAAATTTTTTTTCATTTTCACCCATATGAGGTGATGACAACCAAATTCTTGACACGCTTTACAGTATTTTTTACCCTAATCTTAACAAATTCGAATCTTAGCGAAGGTACTCATAAATTTGAAATAAACAGATTAAATAAAAGAATTAATTGAATGATAACCTACATTTCTTAGATAAGTTCAATTTATGCCCAGAAAAAAACACCTGTCCAAATTGAAAACTCATTTAATGGGCCTAAAAAAATAATAATAATTTAATTTTTACCATTAAAAGCTTCAACTGTTGCTTGACCGTTTTGATTAATCCCTTCTGAAACAAAGATTTTTTTAATGGTCATGAAAAATATTTTAAAATCTAAAAGGAAGTTTATGTTATTAACATACCAAATGTCGAGCTCAAATTTCTTATTCCAACTGATAGCATTTCTTCCATTTACTTGAGCCCAACCTGTAATACCAGGGCGAACCCAATGGCGCTTTTTTTGTTCATCCGAATACAATTCTAAATATTGAATCAATAGAGGCCTTGGACCAATGATACTCATATCACCTTTTATCACATTAAACAATTGTGGCAGTTCGTCTAATGAAGTTTTTCGCATCCATTTTCCAAAATTGGTTAATCTAATTTCGTCAGATAATAAATCCCCGTTTTCATCTTTGGCTTCAGTCATGCTTCTAAATTTTACTAGGTAAAATAGCTTCTCGTTATATCCAACCCTTTGCTGAACAAAAAAGAATTTTCTATGACCAGTGATTAAAAGTAAAAGGATCAATATCAATATTATTGGCATCAATAGAATTAAAGCTATTAGCGCAACCATGAAATCCATTCCTCTTTTAAATATTTTGGAATAAATGGCATTTGATTTTTGAGGTGAATTATCCATTTTTCAAACGTATTTCGTACTCTTTCAGCAAAATTTGCCAAAGTGTTTTTTGATTATAATTTTCTATTATTTTCTGTTGTATTTTTTTTGCAAATTTGTTTGTTTCCTCAGGATTCATCCTTGATTCCATCATGGCTTCTAACAATAGATTGCTATCCTTTGTTGGAACGAGTTTTCCATCAATTCCGTTTTCTACAATTTCGTTGCAACCATTAATATCACTGAGTAACAGCATGCATCCCATTGTGCCTGCTTGCAAAGGCACATTGGGAAACCCTTCTCTATAACTGGGGAATACCAAAACTTTTGCGGCTGCTAAATATGGTCTGATATCTTGCTTAAAACCCCAACATTTAATTTGTGGATGATTGTTCAACATCAACTGATGTTTCTCTTCCAAAGGATCTAAATCTGGTTCTGGAGCGCCAACCATCCAAAGTTGATCTTCTGGAAAATGCTGACTAAGTTCAGTAAACGCTTCTAGTAATTCAGCAATCCCTTTATCTTTTACAATTCTCCCTACAAAAATCCAAACCCAACCATTTGATGAAAGTTTTGCTTGAGTTTTTAAATTTAAAGCTTCTTGTAGAATGCTATCGTTTATTGAAAAATGATCGGTGTTAATGCCATTGCTTGATCCTTTTCCCAAAACTTTCATTTTTCCATTTGCGATGTTGAGCGACTCCATAAATTCTTTTTGTACAAATGAATTTGGAAAAACTGCATTGGCTGCAAACGCCGTCAGTTTTTCTACAAAGATTAAAACTTTTCGCATCATACCTGAAGCCTCAACCCAAGGCAATCCTGCGATAGTGTGTAATCTAATGGGCACACCTGCCAACTTCGCAGCCCACATACCTATCAGCCCTGCTTTTGGTGTGTGTGTATGTACAATATCAGGTTTTATTTTTTTTAAAATTCGAGTGAGTTGAATTAAACTTTTTAAATCTTGGATGGGAGTAATTCTTCGGGTAAGCATTACTGGTATGTGTACACATTTTTCTTGTTCCAATAGTTTAGGTACTTCTTCTCCTGGGCTGCTAATCATGGTTACCTCAAAACCATTTTCGCTCATGAATTTCATTTGTCCTTTTAACAAAACCAACAAAGAAACAGGAACAGTAGTGATACGAACTAATTTTGGCATGTAGAATTTTCAATAATTAAAAGTAGGATTTTTATTTTGCTAGAATTCTGTGTGTTGTTTCTTCCATGGTTAAACTTTCCATTCCATATTTGCTTTTAAGTTGATGGAAATGGTCTGCGATTTTTTGTAATTCCTGCATACATTCAGCGGGATGGGTTCCAAAGTTTTCGGGGTGCCACCATAAATGATAATACGCGTTATTTTTAGCTGCCATTGTCATTTCATTTAGTATTCTATTTAGTTTCAGTTTATTTTGGAATCTAAATCTTCCACTCCATGGTCTGTATAATCGTGCAGCAGGCAATTGCAAAGGGCAATGGTCTTTATTGATATCCTTTATCGTAATCATTTTTATGGGCTGAAACTTCACATATGCATCACCTGTTCTAAATATTTTTTTCAACAAACTAGAATCAGCAGCGTATGACCAATACCAAATTGCTGGATTAGTTCTTACTGAAGTAATGCCAAATTCTTTACAAATAGATAGATAATCTTTGTTGAATTGATTTCTTGGAAATACAAGTGATTTTATTTCGATTCCTTTTTCAGCGGCCACTTTGCAAGCCATTCTAATATCTTCTCTAAACTGCTCTTTATTTTGTCCTGCTTCTAAACAAAAATAATGGGCAAAAGTGTGGGTGCCAATTTCTTGAAAAGGGGTATTTTTTATCAACTCAATTAATTCCGGAGCAAAATGTTCTAAATCGTTATCTGAAGAAAATCCATTTTTTTTAACCCATTCATAAGCAGACACTTCAGGATTTTTAAAAGTAGGGATCTGATTTGGTAAATTGTTTTGCCAAGCAATTGCATTTTGTAAATACAACATACCCACAATAGCCCAAGTGACATGCAATTCTTTTTTTTCAAAAAGAGAGAGCATTTCAGGAATTACTTTTCTTGTATTTGAAAAATAACGTTGATTTTTTTCATGAATGGTTTTCATCGTTTCGAAACTGCCCCAATGGAGTTCGAAATCTAATGAAATTGAAAAAATACCGCTATTATGCATACCATTGTTTTTGTGCTACAACTTACTAATTTTTTTGTTATTGGGATTAAGCGAAAGCGCTTTTAAGTATAAAATAAAAAAGAATGGCATCAATTGTGCTTTTTGACGTAATGCAATTCCCAAATTACCTGTAATCTGCGCCAAAATTACGGAGCCCAATAAAAAAGCAAATAAAGAAATTTTAAAGTACCCATTCCAAGCTGACCAACTTTTTAATAACCATTTAATAATTTGAATGGCCATAATTAAGCAAAACAAATTTTCAAATGAGGCTAAAAAACCCAACGCGCCCAATCCATCAAAGAACAAAGGACGAAACCAGAATGTAAATATTTTATAAGCAAAATTATAGTTGCCAATAT
Organism: Chitinophagaceae bacterium; assembly: GCA_947450165.1. GTDB lineage: Bacteria > Bacteroidota > Bacteroidia > Chitinophagales > Chitinophagaceae > Ferruginibacter. Next base: position 10,767 of record CANFUJ010000035.1, on the reverse strand, counting down.
CAATACCCGAGGAAGCTTTTGAAAGTTCAGATGTACGATGAATCAATGTAGAAGATGAAGTTATATCTAGTGTATCTGTATCTGTGAATTTTAAAACGCTACCGCTCAAATTAATAAATAAAAATACAGACACGATTATAATCGACCATTTGAAAAATGGCTTTAACCCGCCACTGGTTACAAACAAGCCTATTATTGAGCCCAAAACAATAGCGAGTAAAATATGGGGGCGAACCATAAAGACAAAAAAAGCGCCAATAGCAGTATGGACAATTCGACGATTAATTCTACTTAAGCCAAATGCAAGTAACCCAATTCCAAATGTAATAACACTCCCTTTACCCAAAGATGATGTCCAGAAATGTACATTAGGCAATAAGAATACCAATTCTAAAGGAGTATAACTACCCCACAATGGTTTTAATTCAATATTTTCAACAGCTACTAAGTAAAAAAATACAGACGCAAAATAACCGATATAAGAAAAGATGAACATTACAGAATAATATCCTAGCCCTAAGGTTTGAGTAAGGGGCCATGCTAAAAAACCAATGAATTTAGTTCCAGATTTAAAAAACGAAAACCAATCATCTGTATAAAGTGTTTTGTTGTAGTAATTAAAAGAATCACTTCTTGATGATGATGAATAAAGAATATAAGCGGTGGTTAGAATAAAATGTACTGTAAACAATAACCAAAGATATCCTTCGGATTTAACCTTAAAATTACTGCGCAATACCTTTACGAAAAAAGCATTTACTAGTAAAATGAGTAATATGATGAGCACTACTTCCATTTAGCTAAAATAGTTCTATTGAACCCATCGAAGGGTTCCATTGTTTAAATTGATTAAAAGAATTTAATTGTTGATTCGACAATGTTTTCAACGTAATGATTGGCCCTTTTTTAAATGGACCAAAAAATCCCAAAGGACTATTTTTTTTGTGATGAAACAATGGTGAAATACCGCATGTTACTACAGCCGGGCGAATTTTTCGAATTAATTTTTTATATGCTTGTTTCGCTTGCTTCGCTCCAACCATTTCTTCGGTCCATAATTCACAGATACGAAGCTCAATGAATTTGTTTACTTTTTTTAGTCTAAAAACAATTCCAAAAATGCCAGGAACAATCACCGCTCCGTAGTTGGCTACTGGACAATCTTGATATCTCCATTTCAAAAAAGCTTTGTTTATTCCAGTATGAAAATGTGTACTCGAATTTTGTATAGCCCAACCCGAATCAAGTTGATTTAACGATGCTTTGATGTCATAAATTGAAAGTACATTATCGACAGATTTTTCATTGTAAATTCGAGGCAACAAGCTACCTGCATTTATATAAATTGGCATCTTCCCATTTTCGTACCAACCCATTTTCAAATAGCCAATAATGCTAATTTTATTCGGCGAATTAAAAACAAATTCGGCACCCTCTTTTGTACATTCTTCTACTGCTTGAAGGGTTAGTTTTTTAAATATTCCTTTCCCTTGATGTGCTGGCAATGTAGCTGTATCCACTGCACGAACGGCATGAATAATATTATTTCCGCAAACCCAATCCCAATGCATAAAAGCCCGCACACCAATGATTTGATTGTTTTCTTTTGCTAGTAAAATCTTAGATGCACCAAACGGATTGTCTAAATGTTTCCAAATAAAATATTCAGCAGATTTTGGCAACAAACCTTCCCCTAAACTTGATTTTAAAACCGTTATGATTTCTGGTATATCTGATGATGTAGCGTTTACAACCTGCATGACTAATTTTTTAATATTTCGTAATAGGCCGCTTCAGTTTCTTTAACCATTTTCTTTAAGCTAAATGATTCTTGTACACGAAGTCTAGATTGACTTGAAAACTTTTGTAAAGCTGATTTATCTTTTATCAAATATTCGAGATGATTTTCGAGTTTTTCCCATTCAGTAACTGGCGTAGTAAACCCATCGATTCCTGGCCTAATTACTTCTTTTATACCACCTGCATCGGTAGATACAATAGCACATTCCATACTCATGGCTTCCAATAAAGCAATCGGCAAACCTTCAAACGATGAAGTCATCATGAAAATATCAAATGCTGAAATCCATGGTTTTACATTGGGTTGCAATCCTGGAAAAATAATATCATTTTCCATACCCATTTCTTTTAAATGTGCCATGATTTCATCTTTCAAAATCCCATCACCTACAATACAACCTTTTACATTTGGATTTTTTTCACGAATAGATTTAAATAATTCGATCCATTCTTTTAATCTTTTTTGAAAACGAAAAACAGCAATTACACCAATGAGAATATCATCATCTTTCAACCCAAGTTCTTTTCTCTTTGCAATCCTATCAACTGAATTTCTAACAAATGTTCTTGTATTTACGCCATTTAAAATTATTTGAACCGGAATTTTTGGGTGTATTGTTTTTTGTATCGAATCCGCCACATCATTAGAAACAGCGACAACTTTTGTTTGCCAATTAAATGTGATTTTATTTACAAACTTAGTAATAAAATGATAGCGATCTTGGATATTGTGCTCGGTATACATAACCGGAACATTATGCAATTTGTAAATTAATCGGCCTGCGAAACCTGCCCAAGGAAGATGGCAATGCACCAATTTAATTTCATGCTTTTTTATATAGTCTATTATTTTGGGTACCTGTGTTATTATAAGAATATTATTCTTTGCTGGAAATATGTTTACAATTCCGCCATTGGCTTCGATACCAGCTACCATTTGATTTTTCCATGGCAAAAAATAAATAAAATGAAACTCAAAAACATTCAAATCATGCTCTTGTAATACTTCTTGCAAAAGCATTTCAGCTCCGCCTCTGCCTAACGATTTAACGATATGTAAAACTTTTATTTTAGGCATTTTTTATTTTTATTAAAAAACATTCCGAATATCAATCATTTAAAATTATTGACTAACAAGCCATTCTTTAAATCGAATTACACCATCTTTTAATGATGTTGTTGGCGTATAATTTAGTAAATCTTTTGCTTTGCTAATGTTAGAAAAAGTAATTGGAACATCTCCGGGCTGCTCAGGCAATTTGTTGATTATCGCTTTTTTTTCGAGCACTGTTTCTAGCGTATTTACCAATTCGGCAAGGGAAACGGCATGACTGTTTCCTAAGTTGATGATTTCGTAATTGGTTTTATCATAGTTTAAAGCCCCGATAATTCCTTTTACAATATCATCTACATATGTATAATCGCGTTGTGTATTCCCATCTCCAAAAAAAGGAATCGTTTCGTTGTTTAATATTTTTTTACAAAACGCATGTATAGCCAAATCTGGTCGTTGTCTTGGTCCAAATACAGTAAAAAATCGTAGCCCAATAAATCGTATGTCATACAAATGGCTGTATACATGTCCTAATAATTCACCTGAAATTTTTGTGCTCGCATAAGGACTTATCGGATTCAATAATCCATCTGATTCAACCCAAGGAATATTTCTATTGATTCCATAAACACTACTAGATGATGCGTATACAAATTGTTGAATTGATTTCTTTCTGGCAAATTCTAACAAATTTTGTGTGCCTGTAACATTGGTTTGTTGGTAAGCAATTGGATTTTCTATTGAAGGTCTAACTCCTGCTTTAGCAGCTAAATGTATGATTGCATGATACGTTTCTGTTAAAAGCATATCAATGGCTTTTGCATCTACAATATCCAATTCATGAAAAATAAAATTAGGATGATTGAAAACAGCGGATAAGTTTTTTTGCTTAGTTTCTTTTGGATAAAAAGAATCATAATTATCTACTACAGTAACATGATAATTATTTTTCAATAAATATTCTACCACATGACTTCCTATAAATCCAGCGCCTCCTGTAACGATAATATGTTTATTTAAACTTTGCATTTGATTTTATTATGCTAAATAATCGAGAAGCCAATCACACTAACTAATTGAGTCAGGCTTTTTTTCTTTCTTATCGCTATTGCTGATATAGCTTGAATAGTAGCCATAGCCATATTTACGTTTGTAATAATAATAGCCATATTTATAACCAAAGTATCCACTGTTTTTTACACCATTAAACAAGATAGAAACGTTTTTGAAGATACCACTTTCACGCCATTCATTAATCTCTAATACCTGCTCTTTTATGGTTTGATTAAAACGGGTAACGATCAAAGTTAGGTCGGCCCATTTTCCTAAAATTTGCGCATCAGCAACAATACCATATGGTGGCGAATCGACTATTACAATATCATAATTTTCATCTAGGTATTTTTTTAAATCCACCATGTATTTTGTCGAAATTAATTCTTGTGGATTGGGAGGAACAGATCCTGATGGAAAAAGGTCAAGCGTTTCTTTTTCATCATCGATAACTTTTACTCGAATTTCCTCAACTGTTTTTCGACCAGTAAGCATTGTGGTTATACCAATTTTATTCTCAGCAATGCCCAATGCTTTTGAAATTTTTGGCCTTCTTAAATCGAACTCCAAAAGCGCTACTCTTTTTCCTTGCAGTGAATAACTTTTGGCAATATTCATCGAAAGGAATGACTTCCCCTCACCACTGACATTTGAAGTAAGCAAAATATAACTAGTTGAATTTTCATTTAATAGGTAAAAATCCATATTCGTTCGCAATGTTCTAATTTGCTCACCAAACATAGAACGATTGTTTCCGCCAATAACAAAAGGAGAAGACTCATCATACTGCACCAACTCTAGTTCTGCAATTACAGGAATAGTTGTGAGATTTTGAAGTTGTTTTTTAGAAATGATTTTCTTGTTTGTTATTTCTTTGATAATCGCAAATAAAATGGGCATTAATAATCCAACCAAAACAAAAGAAAACAAAATAGTTATTTTAGAAGGTTTTATAGTTGCTTTATTTTTTAGTGGAGGATAAATCACTTTTGAATTGACGGTAATTGATGCTTTCGCAATAAGTGCTTCTTCACGTTTTTGCAAGAGCGTTAAATACAACGCTTCTTTGATGTTTTGAAATCGAGTTTTATCCATCAACTCTTTTTCTGCTAGAGGAATTTGGCTCAACATCTGATTGGCCATTCTCATTTTTTCTTCGTAAGTATTTTTGGCTATTTGTAAATTACTTTTATAATTAAGCAATTGGTTCTCCATATTGCTTTTTATATCAGCTAAATTTTTATCAACCAACTCAAGAGCAGGATTTGTTATTTGAGCTGTCATGGCAAGTTTTTCTCGCTGCATACGCATTTGTTGGAATTGCGAAAGCAAGTTTTGTATACCAGGACTTTCAATACCTACAAAAGACAAATCGGCTTCTTTTATGTTGGGGTTGTTGATGTATGCTTCTACAGCTTTGATGGTACTTTCTAAAATATTAATTCTAATAAGCTCGTTATCATAAGTTTGAGCGTTTTTTAAATATATATCCCCATTTGTATTATTTCCTATCATTCCCCTTTCCGCCTTAAAAGAAGCAAGCGAATTTTCAATAGAATCCAATTCGTTTCTTAGTGGACTCATCCTATTCTCAATGAAATTTATGGCTTGTGTAAAACCGATTGACTTATCTTTAGTCATTGCCTCACTATGCAATTTAGTCAAGCCATTTAAAATGTCAATGGCGCGCTCGGCAGATATGTCAGAATAATTAACCGTTAGTACATTGCTTTCTTTTGATGTACCAACAACAAGTGAAGAGCTTAAACCAAATGCAACGATAAGTTTATCGGTATTATAGCAATATATAGGTGTGAAACTATTAAAATCTTTTAGTTTGTGAATTACAATTTTATTTTTATTCAATTCAAATGGAATTTCCCAAATGCCATCACCTTCTACTTTCCCTGATAAATAATGAAAACCATTTTTTTTAGGTAAAATTGAAAAATTAATTTCTGGAGGATCTTGATTTAATTGATTTAAAATCTCCCATTTAATAATGCCATAAAAATCTTTATTTTTAAATCTTCCTTGGGAAACAGATTTATATTGCAACCCTAAATTTTCAACCAACTCTGCAGCTAATGAAGGTGATTTAAAATATTCAATTCGATCATTAAATGGGTCTCTTGATGACCCTATAAAAGCTTGCCCTAAAGTTATTTCTGATTTATCTTCAATACTTATACTTGTTGATAAGGTATAAATCGGAGTAATGTATCTTAAGTAAATACTTCCTAATGCAAAACCCAACATTCCAAATAATAGAATAAATGGCCACAAAGCCAATATTCTTCTGAAATCGATATCAAAAGAAGAACCAGCGTTTGCAGACTGATTATTTTTTACATAATATTCTGGTTCCGAAACATTCGCTTTATTCCCTTCCCAAATGTTTTTATCTTCTTTCATTTTTTAAAATTTATGACAAAATGTAAAACTCAAAATTGTTGGTTCGTTTTAATAAAATTTTTTATTTTTTTTCGAATTTAAAAAATCAGATTATCAATTCCACAATTAGCATCGTTTGTGTTTTTGTGTGTATTTGATAGGTACGTAATTTCTGTTTGGCTTATTTAATGATTATTTACAATCAAAAATTACTAAACTATTTAATAACCAACTTTGTAATTAGTACAATCAAACCTGCGATAGATACAAATGTTGAAAAAATTAATCTTACCGGACTTGTTGGGCTAATAAGCCAATTGTATTTATTTGGCATTAAATAGATAAAATCATTGCTTCTAAGAAAAAAATATGGCGATTCAAATATTTTTTTGCTGGTTAAATCAATTTTTGAAAAATATCTTTTACCACTATCTTCTCTAATTATCCAAACATCAGATTTATCATTCATATCCGACCTTGATATATTTTGACTCATCGCTTCTATAATGGTAAGTCTTTCGTTTGTAATGTTAATTGTGGAGCCTTCATTTCCATTGATAATGTACACCTTGCCCAACAAACTGACGTTTACAAATAAATCTTTATAATAAAAGGCCAATTTAGATCTTAAAATATTTTCAGTTTCTTTTGTAGTTAACCCATCAACTTTGATTTTTCCTAGAAGTGGAAATTCTATGTTTCCTTCTAAATCTACAAGGAATCCTGAATTGCCATTATTGTTATTTGCGATTGTGTTTCCAAAAGGGTTTAAAAATGCCATTAATGAAGGTTCATTTGAAGTGACCGTAATATTTATACGATCGGATTTTTGAATTCTTTGAATTGCAAAATCTTTAATACTATCTAATTGTTGAACAGACACTTGTTGATCTTTAAAATAAATTTTTCCTTTTGTTAAGCCACATGAGCATAAGTTAATCATCATTAATAAAGAGACAGACCAAAACAAACTATACTTTGCCATAAATTCAAAACATTAAAGAATTTTAAAATTCAACCCCAATTTTTAAATAAAACAAAGATAATTATTATGGAGTATACTATTAAAAAAAACAAATGAACGAGAGAACATTAAAATACAATTTGTACTTTTTTGACTTAATCAAATAGACTTAATCAAATAGACTTAATAATAAAATTTATAGAATCCGCCAATATTATCAAATTATTAATTTGAAATTGATGATTGAATACGTCGGTTAAAAATGTGTGTTCTTCTAAACAATTTGAAATATATCCGACCTTTTTACTTTTAATTTTTTCTTTTAAAATATCCATTCTATTTCACCTGATTGATAGACGATTTCTTTTCCATTTTGCATCAATACGATTAATCCTTGATCATTTACTTCGTTGATAGTTGCAAAGGTTTCGATGCCTTTTACTTTAAATCTACAATGTTGTCCTTTTTTAAAAAGATGTTGATTGTATCTTTCCCAAACATTCGTTTCATTTAAGAATGTTTCTGTTAAAAACGCCTGAATTATGTCCTGATGAAGCAATTTAGCCAATGCTAAGGGTTCAAAGTTTAAATTGGTTTCCTTTTTCAGCGAAGTAGCCGAAATCAGATTTTCAGAAAATTCTACTTGATTTACATTTATTCCAATGCCTATAATTGACCATTTCCAATTTTCCCCGCTAAATCTATTTTCAATTAAGATCCCTCCTGCCTTTTTGTCATTAATAAACAAATCGTTGGGCCATTTTATTTTTACGTCTATTTGTAAAAGTTGGGCTAGGAAATCTCGACAAATTAAAGCGATGAAAGCATTGAAAAGGAATGGTTTTTTTTGTAAACTATGCTGAGGGCGTATCACAACAGAAAATGTAATGTTTTCTCCTGGATTAGATTGCCAATTTTTTAAGCGCTGCCCCTTTCCTTCAGTTTGATGTATTGCAAACCAGGCATCCAGATGATTGCCCAAACCTTCAGAAACCTTTTCCATGGCATATTTATTGGTACTATCAACCTGTTGAATGACATGAAAATTAATTTGGTTTAAATCCATACGCTTTCAAATGATAAAGAAATACTACTTTTGAATATAATTGCAAGCTAATTGATTTATTTTTTCATTAAAAATATCATTTGCAATTCATTAAATTAAATCATAAACTATTTTGAACAATTTGAACTTATTGAACGACAGAAAAAAAACAGCTGCCAAATTAACGAGAAGCAGTAAAATTATTAAAACCATCATTCAGGCCATTCAGGATAAAAAAGGAGAACAAATTGTAAGTTTGGACCTGAGAAAAATCCCAGAAGCTGTTGCTGATTTTTTTATTATTTGTGAAGCATCAAATAACAACCAGCTTAGAGCAATCGCAGACAACATCGAAAAAGAAGTAAAAGAAAAATGCGATGATACTCCTTACAAACATGAAGGCCGCCAGGCAGAACAATGGATATTAATTGATTATGTCAATGTTGTTATTCATATAATGCTTCCAGAACCTCGAAAATTTTATAATTTAGAAGAGCTTTGGAGCGATGCCCCATCAATGTCTCATCACGAATAATTTACATCCAACCCATCATTTTAACGGCAATATAATTTTATGAATCAACAGAATCAGCAACCAACACCCCCCGAAAAAAAACCAAACTTTGGAGAAGATCCAAAAAAGAAAAGTAAATTCAATATATACTGGATTTACGGAATCATACTTGTAGTTTTAATTTCTTATAATTTATTAAGAAGCGTTGACGTAGGCGGAATTGTAATTACAAACCCCAGTCAATTTCAGGAAATGTTAACTAAGGGGGATATAAATTACATCAAGATTATTGGGAACAAAAAATTAGTGCGCGTTTTTATATCACCAGATAGCTTAAAGTCAAAACAGGGTTACTATAAATCAATCATCGGTGACAAAGATGAAAGAAGATTTAAAGCAGTTTCAAAATCAACCGAGCCTCAATTTTATTTTACTGTTAGTAATGTAGAAAGTTTTGAATTGGAGTTAAGCAACTTTTATACTAAAAATCCAACCGTTCGCCCTGTTAATAAAAAGGCAGAAGATGAAGGAGAGGTTTTTAGCCAATTGATTAGCACATTATTGCCTATTTTATTATTGGGTTTCGTTTTCATCATGATGATGCGCAAAGTTGGGCCAGGCGGCGGTGGCGGCGGCGGTGGAATATTCAACATCGGTAAATCTAAAGCCACTTTGTTTGAAAAAGGTACTAAAGTAAACATCAATTTTGGTGACGTAGCAGGTTTGGATGAAGCAAAAGTGGAAGTGATGGAAATTGTAGACTTCTTAAAAAATCCAAAAAAATATACCGCTCTAGGTGGTAAAATTCCAAAAGGGGCTTTATTGGTTGGACCTCCGGGAACCGGGAAAACATTATTGGCAAAAGCAGTAGCTGGCGAAGCACAAGTGCCTTTCTTCAGTTTAAGCGGAAGTGATTTCGTAGAAATGTTTGTGGGCGTAGGTGCAAGCAGGGTTAGGGATTTATTTAAACAAGCTAGAGAAAAAGCACCTTGTATCATATTCATTGATGAGATTGATGCTATAGGTAGAGCTAGGGGGAAAAACGTAATGATGAGTAATGATGAAAGAGAGAATACACTCAATCAACTATTAGTAGAAATGGATGGATTTGGAACCGATCTTGGCATCATCATTCTAGCTGCAACAAACCGTCCTGATGTATTGGATAGTGCATTATTAAGACCAGGACGTTTCGACAGACAAATTAGCATCGACAGACCTGATTTGGTTGGTCGTGAAGCGATTTTCAAAGTGCATCTTAAACCAATAAAAACTTCAGAGAAATTAGACATTCATAAACTTGCTGAACAAACACCAGGATTTGCGGGTGCTGACATCGCGAATGTTTGTAATGAAGCGGCTTTAATTGCTGCACGAAAAAACAAAGAGTCTGTTGACATGAATGATTTTCAAGATGCTATTGATCGTGTAATTGGTGGACTTGAAAAGAAAAATAAAATCATTTCTCCAGATGAAAAAGAAATCATCGCTTATCATGAAGCCGGACATGCCATTTGTGGCTGGTATTTAGAACATGCATACCCATTATTAAAAGTTACTATCGTTCCAAGAGGAACGGCAGCATTGGGTTACGCACAATACACACCAAAGGAACAATACCTATACAACACCGACCAATTGATAGATCAAATATGTATGACTTTAGGTGGACGTGCAAGTGAAGAAATTTTCTTTGGTAAAATAAGCACTGGCGCTAGTAACGATTTGCAGCAGATTACAAAAATTGCCTACAGCATGGTAACTGTTTATGGCATGAATGATAAAATAGGGAACATCAGTTATTACGATCCTTCACAAGAGAATTATTTTACAAAACCTTACAGTGAAGAAACAGGTAAAATGATTGATACAGAAGTGCGCAAATTGATTGACGAAGCATATACCAAAACAAAAAATCTTTTAATAGAAAAGAAATCAGACGT
>CANFUJ010000034.1 GCA_947450165.1 Chitinophagaceae bacterium | reverse complement strand
TTAATGATGAACTAAAATATATTTAGATTAATTACAGCCATAAATAAAAAAACAACCATCATTATAAAATATAGCAAAGTAAAATTTACAACTTGTCGCTTATTTTGGAAGAAATAATAACTTAATAAAGGAATAATCTGTAATCCGTGAATGCCTAAAAAGAATGGTATTTTTAAATTCCCGTGTTTTTTATTTATAATAATACTTTCCGTTATGCTTTCGTAATTACCATTTACCATAATCATATAAACTCCGATTAGCAACCCAATTAAAAAAATCACCATCCCCATACGAATGCCCCAAGTAAAATGCTGGCTTTTAGAATTTTTCTTTTGAAAGTAAAATAAGTAAGTAATAACCAGCATCAAAATAAAAAAAACAATATAGTTTACCATTTGAAGATTAAAAATTAAATCATCAAATGGATTATTTTGTTTGTAAAATGAAGAAACGCCCCTTATAGATTGTAATAAAATACCTGAAGTTTGTAAAAATGTTGTAATAATTAGACACCAAGTTAAAAAACTTCTCTGCACTTCGTTATTTAGATAATGTAAATAAACGCCCATGCTCAAAATGAAAATTCCAATGGAAAAATAATACTTCATTGGGTTTATCCAAGCATTTTCACCTGACACTTGAGTATCATCAAACAAGGATAATCCAAAACAAAAAAACAAAAGGACAAAATTGATTATCCCATACCAAAAAAATACAGAATTACGTTTCATCTGTTCATTAACTACACTAGCCATAAATAAAATCATTAATGAGAAAAAGATTTCTCAAAAAATATTGGATTAAAAAGAAAGGACAACAAATTTAGGAAAAAAAGTATTAAAAAAAAAATAGTTGGAAATAAATTTTTATTTATTCTCCCATTCCATCATCTCCCGCACTTTTTTTGCTGTTTTTTAAAAGTTCATTGAGAGAGGTTATTTCATCTGAAGTAAAATAACGCCATTTACCTGGAGCAATATTTGATAAAGTGAAGTTCATAATACGAACTCTTGTTAATGCAGTTACTTTATAATTAAGGGTTTCGCACATTCTGCGAATTTGACGGTTTAATCCTTGAGTCAGAATGATTCTAAATTTCTTTTCGCCTTCTTGCTTTACGAAACATTTATTGGTTTTGGTTCCCAAAATAAAAATGCCATTACGCATTTGATTTATAAAATCTGTGGTGATGGGTTTATCTACAACAACCAAATATTCTTTTTCATGTCCATTACCAACTCGTAGGATTTTGTTAACCATATCTCCATCGTTGGTTAAAAATATCAAGCCATCCGAAAGTTTATCCAGTCGCCCAATTGGGAAAATTCTGGACTTGTGATTTATAAAATCAATAATGTTCGTTTTGTCTTTCTGATCTGTTGTACAGGTTATTCCTTTAGGTTTATTAAAGGCAATGTAAATTGATGATTTCTTTTTCCTGATGGGCTCACCATCTACTCGCACATCATCCCCTTCAGAAACGCGATTCCCTTTAATGGCATCTTTTCCATTTATTGTAACCCTGCAATCATCGATATATTTATCCGCTTCTCGCCTACTACAAAATCCAGAATCGCTAATGTATTTATTTAAACTGATGTCCACTTATTTATTTTTAATTTTTCTTTTCAATTTCTAATAAGGCCTTGCATAATACAAAAACAAGCTTGTGTTGTTTTCAATAATTTGCATATCAAATACATCTTCTACCCCATCTGCATTACAGTCATTTAATAAATATCCAAAATCAAATAGCATTACCGCATTTTCTATATTTTGTTGATCAAAAATATCAATTGTTCCATCTTGATTTACATCTCCACTATACATGGTGTAATTGCCATCATACATTAATTTCTGCGCACTATTTAAACCATCGGTAAATGTATTTGAGATTAATGTGAAATCATACACGCTTGATGTAGGAAATGAAACCGGTTGAGCGCTCCAAATTTCAATGCTATTTCGATGTTTTAAAGCAATGTAATAATTGCCAATTATATTAGATGGCAAAACAAGATGTGCCATTCCATTGGTTTTCAAAATGACTTTTTTGCAAAAATCTGGAGTTTGATGATTTAAATGATTTTCGTTCCACAAACAAATTTCAATACTATCACATGCATTTGCACTATCACTAAGTTCAAGATTATGTAAATAAGGCAGCATTGTATTTTCACCTTGATATAACCCTTCAAGAAAAACTTTCACATACAATTCATTCGCACAATTATTTATTTGCAAGGATAAAATAGAAACCGAATCACATCCATAAACGTTGTTTGTTATAAAACTATAGATACCACTTGAGGTATAAGTATGCCCATTCCAATTATAATTACCGCAATTGGTTATGTTTACATTTGAGATAGTAGCATTATAAATGGATAAATTTAAGTATGCCGTTGAATCGCAACCTTTTGCATTTGTTGTACGAAAAGTATAAGAACCTGAATTTGAATATGTAATTCCGTTCCAATTATATGCATAACATCTTATAATATTTGTTGTTGATGTTGTTGATGCATTTATGGTTAAATTTAAATATGCCGTTGAATCGCAACCTTTTGCATTTGTAGTAAGAAACGAGTATATGCCGGAATTCGAATAAGTTATCCCATTCCAATTATATACATTACATCTTGTAATATTTGTTGTTGATGATGTTGGTGTGTTGATGGTTAAAAATAAATATGCCGTTGAATCGCAACCCTTTGCATTTGTAGTAAGGAACGAGTATGTACCGGAATTCGAATAATTTATCCCATTCCAATTATACGCATTACATCTTGTTATGTTGGTTGATGATGTTGTTGATGCATTTATGGTTAAATTTAAAAACGCCGTTGAATCACAACCTTTTGCATTTGTAGTAAGAAACGAGTATGTTCCCGAATTTGAATACGTTATTCCATTCCAATTATATGCATAACATCTTGTAATATTTGTTGTTGACGTTGTTGGCGTATTTATGATTAAATACAATTGAATAGTTGAATCGCAACCCTTTACATTCGTTCCATTCCATGTATAAATCCCGCTTGTGGAAAACGTTTGCCCTTGCCAAACATAATTCAAGCAGGATGAAGCTGATTGCGTTATTAAACGAGTTGGATTTATGATTAATTTAAAAGTTGCACTATCCTGCTCACAAGCCAAATTAGACACTCCATTTGAAACCAAAGAAATATTTATATTACCTAAAATAGAATCTGCAGATGAAGGTTGATAAGATAAAGCTGTACCAAAAATATTGCCATTCAAAAATGTACCGGTTCCTGAAGTTTTCCAAATCGCGGAAGTTGCAGCTCCTCCAATTGAAGGATTACCAGAAACTAATGAATAGGTTTTATTAGAACATAAAGATGCATTATTTCCTGCAAAGACAATAACTGGATTATTACAATAAGGATTAACTGTAATAGAAATATCATCCAAACCAAATGCATTTCCGTAATAACTGATCCCTTCAAAACCTAGTTGAATGGTTTGTCCTGCATAAATCGATAAATCCACAGAATCCTTTAACCATGTTGGCCCTGTCAATAATTCATCCGAGCGTTGAATGCCCATCAATCTATTCCAAGTTAATCCTTGATTTGTGGAAACAACTACATATAAGCTATCGTTTGCCGTAAAATTGGTATTATCATGACTCATCCAAAAACTCATACTGATATTTCTTGATGTTACTGTTGGTGTTAATCTTGGCAAACTGATGCATTTGCTGTAAAGTCTGCTGATTGTGCCTACAGAACTGCTACCACTATACGCATCAAACAAAAAATAGTTATTTCCCGAAGCTCGGGCCGTGAGGGGTATTGTTTGATCCGCATTACTATAGTCACCATTTTGGGTAGCCCAAAGCTGACGATTTCCTTGAACTTTTTCTGAATAACTAAAAGCAACTGGAATAGATTCTACATCCTCAACAATTGGAAAAGTAATAATTGATGAAGAAGTAATTGTATTTGAAAAAATGCTATCGTTGCTATTAATGATATCGCCTGATTTAATAGCAATACAAGTATCAACATTATTTCCTGCATTACTTAAATTGACGTTATAAAAAGTAATTAAACTTGAATCGCCTGGAAGTAAAATATTGGGGTTATTCAATGTAAAAACATTTCGATTGGCACCTCCAGTTTTTAAAGTAATGCTTGCTTGATTTTGAAAAATGGTATCCGTTCCTAAATTAGCCACTCGAACCTGAATATTTTTAAAACTAGTATAACAGGAAACCGTTGGGTGAATAATCTCTCTAACGGCAATATCATAATTAGACTTGTGATTCAATGAAATTGCCGGTCGAAATGCAGTAACAGAGAGACTTGTAGTTGCAGTTGGCGAACTCGTCCCATTGTATCTTCTTGAAGTTAAAGCCGATATGCCATTTGAATTTCCATTAGATGTTGTAGTAATAAACCCGTTTGTAAATCCAATATTAGCTGTATGCAAAACCCCATCTAATCTTTCTATTAATACCTGTAAATTAGATCCTGCTGTTCTTACAAATGGAGTTGACAACTTGATGTCGTTCCAACCAACTATATTAGCATTAAATGAACCATTAAAAACCAAGGTGTATCCAGATGTAGCATAAGTACCATTAGAAAACGTTGAAACTGTAGATGAAATATTTTTCATCCAAATTTTGAAATTGTTAATGGTTGAAGGGTTTCCAATTTGAGAGAAGTTGAAGGAAACAACATTTAAAGCAGTAGAACTTGACGAAAAATTTGAGTTGCCAATTTCTGAATTTAAATAAATAGACTCTGAAACGTGGTAATAATTTTGTCCAATTAATGTAGATGTACTTGTATTGGTATTGGTATTAATGGTGACCAATTGAGCAAAAGAAAAGTAATGTAGCAAACACAAAAAGAAAGTAGTAATTATTTTCATATTGCAACAAAATGATTGACCAAATGTAATTAAAAAGCTTGTTTGAGGCTGTTTTATTTTATATAAAGAAAAAATTAATAAAGCATTCTCACTTTTATGGTGTTATTAACTTGCTTCAGTAATGCCAGAGCATTTTTACTCAGATGTTTATCTAAATCCAAGACAGCATAACCTATATCGTCATTGGTTTTTAAATATTGGCTTAAAATATTGATGTTGTTTTTGCTTAAGGTAGCATTAATCTGACTCAATACACCTGGAACATTATTATGGATATGCAAAATACGGTGAGTGCCTTCTTGAGGGGGAAGTGCCAATGGTGGAACCGTGTGCGAACCTGTACTAATGCCTTTTTCAAGGTAATTAAATAGCTTTGAGCTTACATCAACACCAATGTTTCCCTGTGCTTCTTGGGTGCTTCCACCAATATGGGGCGTTAAAATCACATTGGGCAATCCTTGAAGTGGCGTTTTAAATGGATCTCCATTTTTTTCAGGCTCTACTGGGAACACATCAATTGCTGCACCACCAAGTTGTCCGGATTCCAAAGCCGATTTAAGTGCATTTATATCAACCACTTCTCCTCTAGAATAATTGATTAATATAGCTCCTTTTTTACAGAATTTTAGATTTGTTTTATTGATGATATTCTTTGTTGTTATTAATTCTGGCACATGCAAAGTAATTACATCGCTATGGATCATTAAATCTTTCAACGTTTTGCTATCAGTAGCATTTCCCAATGGCAACTTGGTCTCAACATCATAAAATAAAACTTTCATTCCTAATGCTTCAGAAAGCACACTAACTTGGCTACCAATATTTCCATATCCAACTATGCCAATCGTTTTGCCTCTAAGTTCATGAGAGCCTGTAGCATCTTTTAGCCAAATGCCTTCATGCGCTGCTTTATTTTTATCTACTATTTTTCGAACCAACATTATCGAAGCACCAATCACCAATTCTGCCACACTTCTTGTATTGCTGTATGGGGCATTAAAAACGGCTATTCCCATATTTGTAGCCGCTTTAATATCTACTTGATTAACACCAATACAAAAACAACCAATTGCTTGTAATTTTGTTGCGGCATTCAACACATTTTTAGTTATCATGGTTTTGCTTCTGATGCCTAAAATATGTACTTGTTTGATTTCTTTGATCAAATCTGCTTCACTTAACGCACCGGATATTTTTTTTACATTAAAATATCCAGCTGAATTAAATTTTTCTACAGCCGTTACATTGATGTTCTCTAGAAATAAAATGTTTATTTTTTCTTTTGGATAACTTGTATTTTTTTTCACAGCCATAATTTAATACTTAATTTGTGCAAAGATATTATTTTGAGATACATTTTTTATGCTTAATCCCATTTACATGAATTCGAAAAAAAGATTTTTTGTCATTGTTTTTTTAGGGTTGCTTTTTTTTGCTTGCAAATCAGGCAAGAGTAAAAATAATAAAACAAAGTACATCTTACCTAATGACGTTCAAATGGATACGGTATTGAAAAAAAATATTCAATCTGCATGTTCCGTTTGGTACGACACTGTTTTAAAAAAGTCAGGTTTTAGTGGAGGTATTTTAATCGCACAACATGGCAATATTATTTTTGAAAAATATGAAGGTAGAATTCACCTAAATAAAGATGATAGTATCAACAATCAAACTTCACTTCATATTGCATCTGTTAGTAAAACATTTACAGCAATGGCTGTATTAAAATTGTGCCAAGACAAATTATTAAATCTAGATGACCCTTATTCTAAATATTTCAATCAATTCAATTATCCTGGAGTGACCATTAGAACCTTGTTAAACCATCGTAGTGGGTTACCCAATTATGTATATTTCATGGATGAATTGGGATGGAAAAACAAAACCGTTACAAATCAAGACGTATTTAATACTTTAATTCAACAAAAAAATAAACTTAAAAATATCTGTCCTCCAAACCAGAAGTTTACCTATTGCAACACCAATTATGTGTTATTGGCTTTATTGGTTGAAAAAATCACACAGACTTCTTTTGCTGAATACCTCAAAAAAACGATTTTTATACCATCAGAAATGAATCACAGTTTTGTTTATACTGATGCGGATTCATCAAAAACAACACCTAGTTTTGATGCTAAAGGAAAACAAGCTGCGTTCATTAATTTAGACAAAGTAGTTGGTGATAAAAATGTTTTTTCTACTCCTGAAGACTTATTAAAATGGGACAGACTATTATCAAGTAAACAATATTTGAATGACTCCATGCTAGACCAAGCATATCAACCATATAGCCATGAAAAACAAGGAATAAGGAATTATGGTTTGGGTTGGAGAATGTTTAATTATCCAGATGGCTATAAAATCATATACCACAACGGCTGGTGGCATGGAAACAATGCTGTTTTTATTCGGTTAATAAAAGAAGATGCAACGATTATTTTAATTGGCAATAAGTTCAATAAAAAAATATATACAGCGAGAGAAATATCAACTTATTTTATTAAAAATAATATAGAATTTAAGGATGAAGAATAATTTCTACTATCCAAAAAACAAATAAGCCATTCCAACTGCTGTAGACACTCCGATTAAATCTGCCAATAACATCGACCAAATGGTATAACGGGTATCCTTAATGGCAACGCTGCCAAAGTAAACTGCGATAACATAAAAAGTAGTATCAGAAGATCCTTGTAAAATACAAGACAATCTTCCAGCAAATGAATCGGGGCCAAATGTTTTCATGGTGTCAACCATCATACCGCGAGCTCCTCCACCACTAAAAGGTTTAATTAAGGCCGTTGGCATAGCATCAACAAATTTTGTATCATAGCCACACATAACCAACAATGATTTAATACTTCCAATTAAAGCATCAAATGCACCACTAGAACGCAACATCGAAATCGCGACCAACATACCAACCATGTATGGGATGATGCGAACTGCAGTTTCAAAACCGCCTTTGGCGCCTTCAATAAATCCATCAAAAATTTCAATCTTTTTATAAATGCCGCCAAGTACAATAGAAAAGAAAATCATTAAAATCAAACCGCTTGTAAGTGCGCCAGAAAATACTTGAACAGCTTCTGTTTCTAATGTGCGTATATACAAAACCAAAGAAGCAATAAGCGCAGAGATGCCTAATATCCAAGCCAATATAACAGGCTGAAAAACATTTATTTTTTGCTTGAAACTAACAATCATCATTGAAGCAATGGTGGCAACAAATGTGGCAATCATACAAGGAATAAAAATATCCATTGGGTTTGCAGCTTTTGCAGCAGAGCGAATGGCAATGATACTTACAGGAACAAGCGTCATACCTGAGGCATGCAAACAAAGAAACATGATTTGCGGATTAGAAGCAACCGTTTTATTGGGATTTAATTCTTGTAAACTTTCCATTGCCCTCAACCCAAAAGGTGTTGCCGCATTATCTAATCCTAGTAAGTTGGCAGAAAAATTCATCATCATATGTCCCATAGCGGGATGTCCCTTCGGAATATCTGGAAAAATACGCGTAAAAAATGGGCCAATGATTCTTGATAAAAAACGAATGCCACCAGCTTTTTCTGCAATAGATAAAAACCCCATAAATAAAGTAAGGAAGCCAATCAATTTCAAACAAAGCGTAACGGCTGTTTGACAAGTTTCCAAAATACCATCTGAAGTTTGAATTTTATACAATAATTGTTTATCCTCGCCAACTCGTATCATCTGAACGCCTTTATCTAAAGGCATTTCATTTATACTCGACAAAAAAGGAACTGTTTTAATTCTTATTGTATCTCCAGATTTACCAGTTACCATTGCAGTAAAAACGGCTTTATCGTTTACAGAAAAAAATGTTTTTACAGATGCTGTAATTATTGCTATTATAATAAATGCAGACCAAATTCTACTCAGAGCCATTTCAATAATTTATGTTGAAAATAATAAAAATAAACAATTGGAGTGGAAATAATTTTTTAAAAGAGGTTTGAGGGGTTTATTATTTTTAAACCTTACAAGAGGTTAGAAGTATTTTCCATTAATTAGCATTTTTTTAAACTTCGTGCCTTTGTGTCTTCGTGTGTTTAAAAACTTGTGCGATTTTTTTTTATGTCGCCCCCTTGAGTTATTATTTGCTCATCATTTTGAGGATAAAGCAACCCTTTAACCATTAAACCAGCGAAGCGAATTAAACCAACAAAGTGATTTAAACTAGTGAAGCTTTCCCTTCCATCCACTTCGCCCTTCCATAACCTGGAATCACGTGCTTTTCGCTGTGATAAGAAGATCGAACCAATGGACCACTTTCAACATAATCTAATCCAATTTGATATCCGATTTCGCGGTATTCAGCAAATTCATCAGGATGTACGAATCGCTCAACCGGTAGATGCTTTTTGGTAGGTTGTAAATATTGTCCAATGGTGATTACATCTACCCCACTATTGTGTAAATCTCGCATGGTTTGAATTACTTCTTCTTTTGCTTCTCCCAAACCCAGCATGATGCCGCTTTTGGTACGCATACCTCCATCTTTTAAAATCTTCAACGTTTCCATACTTTGCCAATATTTGGCCTGTATACGCACTTGACGAGTAAGGCGTTCTGTAGTTTCAATATTATGACTAACCACTTCGGGAGCAGCATCTATTATGCGTTGAATCTGTTCTTTATTGGATTTAAAATCTGGAATTAAAGTCTCCAATGTTGTATTAGGATTAAGTGCTTTCACCGCTTTAATCGTATTGTACCAAATGATACTTCCTGCGTCTTTCAATTCATCTCTATCTACTGAAGTAATCACAGCATGTTTTACGCGCATCAAATGAATGGCTTCTGCAACACGTTGTGGCTCATCCCAATCTACCGCATCTGGTCTGCCCGTAGCTACCGCACAAAATCCACAACTTCTTGTACAGATATTTCCTAAAATCATGAACGTTGCCGTGCCTTCACCCCAACATTCGCCCATATTTGGACAATTGCCACTTTCACAAATGGTGTGTAATTTATGGGTATCCACCAAGCTTCTGACATGTTTATATTCTTCGCCAATCGGTAGTTTTACCCGAAGCCAATTTGGTTTTTTTAACGGAGATGCATTTTCTTCTATTACGGTTCCACAAGACATTGTTTATTGTTTATTGTTTATTGTTTATTGTTTGGTGTTTGGTGTTTGGTGTTTGTTGTTTATTGTTTATTGTTTGGTTTATCCATCTTCGATTGAAACCGTGGGATAAATTAAATGTCATAAAAATTGAAAATATAAAACGTTGAAATACCCCACTTTTTACTTTTCACTTTTTACTTTTTACTTTTCACTTTTTACTTTTTACTTTTCACTTTTTACTTTTTACTTTTCACTTTTTACTTTTCACTTTTTACTTTTCACTTTTTACTTTTCACTTTTTACTTTTCACTTTTTACTTTTCACTTTTTACTTTTTACTTTTCACTTTTTACTTTTTACTTTTTACTTTTTACTTTTCACTTTTTACTACTTTCTCCTTCCAAAAATCAAAGCCACATAAGCACCTAAAAAAAACTGATGCTGTTTTACATTGATCATCTGTTGTATTTTCTTAAAATAATATTCAGCCGTAGCTCCAATTTCAACCGCACTTACCATTTCATTATACTTGCCATAATCGAAACGAACCGCTGGTTTTAAATAAAATCCAGGTACAACTTTTAATTTATTCCAACCATTGCTCAAACTCGGACCGCCTACAATTGGCCCGTTTAAATAATAATTGCTGTCAGGTGAATTGTATCCCACAAATTCATAAACACCATTTCCTTTATCTACTTCTACTAAATAAGGCCTTAATAATCCCAAACTAAACCCTCCTCCAAAATTTGCCGTTACACTTACCCCGTTTTTATTGCTTTTATTCCCCAATAAATATTGTTTTTGTACACCTAATTTTACTGGGTAAAAATAATTGATCTTTCCATAAATAACAGGACTTGATGAAGCAAACTCATTTTGCAATTTCTCTTCCTTAACATGTTTTCTTTCTGTAAATTCCAATTGAAACAGCAAACCCTTTGTTTTTGTTTGCGCCTTCGCAAATTCTAAAAATCCTCCTGCCCCATCGTTCGTTAATTTGAAACCTGAAACAAAATGTTTTTTAAATTTCAAAACCCCTTCTTCTTCTTGTTTTACTATGGCATCTATTCGTTGCTGTTTCTCTTGTCGATGTGTTTTTTTATTGGTTGACATTTCTTGACCAAATGCAGTCATAAAAAAACCAATACTTATCATTAAAAAAAATAAATGCTTCATGTTTTGTATTTACTTAAGTAAATTTAGGTAAAAATACAACGATGTTGCTGAACTTGGATATCCAACTTTATGATCGTTTTATTTATTTCTATTTTTTACAACTAAATTATTAAAATATGACAGCTTCAATTCTTTACGAAGGGCATTTAAGATGCACTTGTACCCATCTCCAAAGTGGTTCAATTATTGAAACCGATGCTCCAACAGATAACAAGGGAAAAGGCGAAAGGTTTAGTCCTACCGATATGCTATGCGTTTCTTTGGCCACTTGCATCATTACAACTATGGGCATTAAAGCCGAAACAATGAATATTGACCTTTCGGGAACAAAAGTTGACGTAACCAAACACATGATCAGCGACCCCAGAAGAATCGGAAAAATTGAAATTGCTTTACATATTCCCAATAGAGGACTTGGTGAAAAAGAAAAGAACCTCATGGAACTTGTTGGCGCTAGTTGCCCAGTGAAAAAAAGTTTACATCCCGATATGGACATTTCCATTATTTACAACTGGATTTGAAGTTAAAACAATGTCTTTTCTAAAAATGGCATTTCCAACGGCACAATCCAAACATTTTTTTTCTGCACAGTATTTTGTTTTCAACTGAATAAATGCTTGTGAGTCGAATGCGGATTGGTGACTTATGCCCAACTGCATAAACCCATTGGTAATTTCATTTTTTTCGAAACACATTTGCGATAACCAGTCAATTGATGTTGATTTCAACTGTTCAAACTGATGATAATTGCCGTAAGCAAACAATAGGTTTACACCAACATTTATCAATAGTAAATTAACTTGTTGTGCACCCGTTGTTTTATTTAAAAATGCCGACTTTTCATTAAACCGGTAATGCGTATTCCAGTATTCAGACGTTTGCATCGTAAACAAATTCATCAACGAATGCGCATTGTCGATTGAAATAATTTTCGATAAAATTTTGTCTTGCTGATGAAAAAAATAAGCCAATTGCGCCAATCGGATGGTTGGAAAATTTGCCGGACGCATTCTTAAAAAATGTATCAAGATTTTAGGTTGTCGAAGATTATATTTCTTTTTCAAATACAAATACTCTTTCAATAATTGTTTGGGATATTCCTCTTTATGATCTGGTGTAAGTAACCCTGCCTGTCCAAATAACAATGCTTCTAATTGAAATAAAGATTCTTTGTGCCGAACCAGAATGTTTAATGGTAAAGACATTGCGGTTTGTTCAAAAGCTTCTCCATTTATTTTTCCACCCATACATTTTGCCAAAACCCAATAGCTCATTTCTTCCCAATTCCCATTGGCTTGTTTTAAAAGCTCATACATCAACAGCGATTTAGATTCCAAACGTTCCACCACCAAACGCTCTTTCCATTTTTCCCAAATGATGGGTTCTACTTGATGTATATTTTTTTCGCAATGAATGAATGAACTTAACTGATGAATCTGATTGTATTTTGAAAGCAGCATTTTTGGAACGAGAGGCTTTAAACAAAGTGTCGGAAATGGAAAATGAATAGAAGCTTCAAAATTCCAAACCACGTGTAATATTACATTGTTGTAATGTTCATCATCACTATGTTTATGCAATTCCCAATCAACCGAATTGATGTGAATTTCGATACTGCCTACCCATAAGGTATTGTTTAATTTGATTCGAGATTCCAAAAAATCGGGACCTTGATTTTTATTGTGTATTCCGGGCTGTATGATTTGCAATTGCTGAAGATCCGAAGTTTGAATATCTGTTTTATTAAACAATTGATATTGCCAGATGTATTGTAGCAGTTTTTCATTCATTTGCATTGATTTAATTTTTAATCAACACAAAACAAAAAAAATAAGTTTAAATAAATAACGTTTTTGCATCCATAAAAATGCAGAAAATCACTTTACAAATAAGAGAAAATAATCAATAAAATGTGAGGCAAATTAAAGGCATTGCACCACTCTACTAACGGGAAGTCCCATGACATTATAAAAATCACCTTCAATAGATTTTATGCCCACCACACCAATCCATTCTTGAATGGCATAAGCACCCGCTTTATCGTATGGCTTGTATTTCTTTACATAAAACTCAATTTGAGCTTGGGTTAAAGGATGAAAAGTGACTTCAGTAACATCTGCGAAAGCAATGGGGTTATCAGATTTATGAATATATACACCTGTAATTACTTGATGCTTTTTCCCAGATAATTTATTGATGATTTCTATAGCGTTTGCTTCATCTATTGGCTTACCAATAATTTCATTTTCACAAACTACAATGGTATCAGCTGCTAGAATTGGGCAAGTTGGCTGATGCATTTCCAACACTTTTAATGCTTTATTTTTTGCTATATGAATAGCTACTTCCGAAAAGCTCAAACCTTCAGGATAAGTTTCGTCTGAATCGCTGACCAATATGTCAAAATCAATTTCTGCCCATTCTAAAAGTTGTTTTCTTCTGGGCGATTGCGATGCTAAAATGATTTTCTGTTGCATAATTTAATTTATAAAAACAGCATGGATAAAATTCCTGCCAGCATAATGAGTTTGAGTAAACTACTGATTTTATGATATTGATTTGCAAGCGTTGCTTCTTTTAATTTTTTTAATACAATCAACAATGGCAATGAAATCAATAAAAAGCTTAGTCCTACAATTAAAGGATTTCCCAATTGCCAAGAATATCCTTGAATAACAAGTAAGCCCATTACAGCTACTACAATCCAAACCCCGGCAAATACTTTAGTAGCGGGCACTCCCCAAACAATTGGCATTGTTCTACAACCAAATTGCTCGTCTCCTTGCATGTCCTCTAGGTCTTTTACAACTTCTCTAATCAGTGAAATGATAAATGCAAATCCAGCATAAACCACAGTGAACTTGTATAATTTGCTTAAGTTGATTTCATTATTTTGAATAAAAAACTGTCCCATTTTAAATGGAGGTATGCAGAATAAATAGATAACCAGTATTACCCAAGCCGTTAAAAAAGAAACCACCACATTTCCCAAAAGCAATTTCTTTTTAAAATGTGTTGAATAAAACCATAGCAATAAAACAGTGATGCTGTTGATGATTACGATAAGCCATTGATGGGTAAAATAACTTACAAATGCGCTGCAAATGATACCTGCAATAGAAAAAAATAAATGCCAAAAAATACCCCAACGCCTTTTTATAATTTTATCAATAACCAAGCTTTTGGGTTTGTTCACGCCATCAATGTGCAAATCAAAATAATCGTTGATGATATACCCGCCAGCAGCAATTAAAACGGAGGCAATCACCAATAAAATAAAAGGCAATTGACTTGAACTAAAAATAAAAACGGAATTCAATTTGGTATACTTCGCGCCTATTTGGGTGTAGAATAAAAATTGAGTGAGTGCAATAAAAAACAGGTTCGGCCATCTGATTAATTTAAAAAATGCCCGTACCAATTGAATCATTGCTATAAATTTATTTTGAAGTTACCGTAGTATCTAAATCCCAATGACCATTTAATTTAAGCACTTTTTCTATAATGTCGCGCACACAACCTTCACCACCATTTATGGGAGAAATATAATTTGAGATGGATTTAATTTCTGAAACGGCATCTGCAGGGCAACAAGCTAACCCAACCAATTTCATAGCTTGGTAATCTGGAATATCATCGCCAATAAATAAAACTTGTTCTTTTGTAAAATTCCCTTTTTTGATGATTGTAGATAATAAAGTGGCTTTGTCTTTTATGCCTTGATGCACTTCGTTAATCCCTAATTTTTTCAACCGATTTGAAACGGCTCCACCATCAGTAGCTCCAGAAATGATTACAATTTGATATCCTTTTTTAACGGCAAGTTGCATGGCATAACCATCTTTTACATGCATGGTTCTTGCCATTTCAAGCGATTCGAGCAACAATATTTTACCATCTGTGAGCACGCCATCAACGTCCATCACAATGAGTTTTATTGGTTTAAATTGTTGCAGAATATTCATCTAAAAAATTAGCTTTTGTAATTTTCGGGGAAAGATTAATTATCCTTTTCTTGCGTCACGCCACTCGTAAACCCAAGAACTTTGAATCATTTCCAAATGCCCTTCATTGCTTTCTTCGGCTTTTCCAGCAAAATTTGGAATCTCCATAACCCATTTGTGTAAATCGGTAAATCGAATACGATAAATCTGACTTTCGCCAAAATCATCGCCAAAACGCTCATGCAATTTCATGGCAATATCTTCATAATCATTCCAGTTAATGGGCAATTCGAAATTCATGGTTTTATTTTTTTTATTCTCCTAAAAATTGAGTTTGATCAGGTAAGGTAACAGTAATATTTCCTGCTCCATCCAATAACATACATTGGCACCCTAATCTTGAATTGATACGTGGATTTACCGCACGATCAATAAAATCTTCTTCTTTATCTGAAAGTTCTTCTATGAAATTATCCCCTTGCTCAACATATAAATGACAAGTACTACAAGCGCAAACGCCACCACAATTGTGATGCAATTCGATATTGTTTTTTAGGGCAACTTCTAAAATAGATTGATCTGATTCAATGTTTTCTAGTGTAATGGGCTCTAACCCTTTTTGTTCAAATTTGAAAGTAATATTATACATATGGATTATTTCGGAATGCAAACCTACATGAAAATACCAATTCCATAAAATCAATATTGAAATCATTTTTTTTTAAACTTATTGATTACATTGCCAATGAATTGATCTTAACCCATTAAAATCAGAATTATGAAATTGTATTTTTCAATTTTCTTACTTAGCATTTCTTTAATTTCTTGTAATGATGATAAAGATAAAGACAAGATAAAACCAACCGTATTGGTAAAAAAAGACGTCCCACTTGGCAAAAACGACACCATTACTAGAAGCGCTCCCATAATAAATATAACAGACACTACAGAAAATAGTCTTTATGTTTTATGTTTTAAAGACAGCGCAATCAATACCATAAGATTAAGTGAAAAGCTGGGTATAATTTATGGTCAAAAAATTGACAGCTTTTTAAAAAAATCTAAAATAACGCCAATTGGGCCACCAATGGCATGGTATAAAAGTCAAAAAGCACCATTCTTTTTTGAAGCTGGAATTCCGGTAGCTAAAAAAATCACTAAGTTGCCCAAAGGGGCTTATTTTAAAAAAATGGGTGGAACAAGGGTTGTGGTTGCACATTTTTACGGGCCTTATGAAGAAACGGTTCAAGCATATCAAGCATTAAAAGAATGGCTTGCCGATGCCCATAAAAAACAAAATGGAGCCCCTTATGAAATTTATGTTGATGACCCTGTAGATGAAAAAGGGAATGTAAAGGATCCGTATAAAGTTCAAACTGATATTGTGTTTCCTTATCGGTAGAATGAGGCAATCTGTTTTGTAAAATAAACATACAACGCCTTCAATTCGGGATAGTTTTCCAATAACTTTTCATGTTGTTCAATCGTTTCAGAATCATTTCTTATCGCCGGGCCGGTTTGAACTTCGCTCGGATGAACGTTTTTTAATCGATTGGCTGTTTCAAAAATAAGCGGCTTCAACAAATCAAACTCCAATTGCTCCTTTTTACAATAATCGGCTGCCATGGTGTACAAATGATTGGTGAAATTGTTTACCATAACGGCCGAAAGATGAAGCTTTAAACGCTTTTCATCATTGGCAATATCTACATGATGCGATATTTTTTTCCCAATTTGCATGATCATTTCAGCCACAACTTCATTATTTCCATCCACTAAAAAAGGAATGTCGGGAATTTTATCAATCTCTTTTCTTAAGCTTTGAAGTGGATATAAAACACCAAATTGATTGGAAACATTTTCTAAAACATTTTTAGAAACTGATCCTGCAGTATGTAAAATCAGTTTGTTGTTTTTAGGCATGTAACTAACCACCTCATGAATTACTTTATCGGAAACCGCAATTAAATAAATGTCAGCGGTTTCATCCATAGGTGATGAAAAATCTGCTGCAGGACAATTTAACGCATTGGCTAAAATTTCGGCATGCTTTATATTTCTACTGATTACTTGGCTAATGTGAAAACCATTTGCCAAAAGCAATTTGGATAATATGGTAGCGGTGTTTCCAGAACCTATAATTACAACCTGCATGCTATTCAAATTAAAATTAAAAATTTAAAAATCAAAAATGGTATGCACGAATCAAAGAAAAAAATTGATTCGTGAAAAAACACATTTTTTTTGTTGAAAAAACATTTGTAACTAATTATACAATTTTAAAAATCAATAAAAATCAATTCTGGACTGTATTTCATGGCTCAATAAATAATTTGAAAGTATCTTAAATCTTGAGATAATTCATACAAATTCTTTGTTTCTACAATGACTGTTTCAGATAAATAGTTTTGTTTTTTCAAAATTAATCTAATATTGCATCGGAAATTGCGTTAATTTTTCAAAATTTCTAAAAACAAAAAAAGCATTTTTATACATATATATTATGGCAAAAAACTTATTAATTGTGGAGTCCCCGGCTAAAGCGAAAACCATTGAAGCCATTTTAGGGAAAGATTTTGAGGTAAAAAGTTGTTACGGTCACATTCGTGATTTGGAAAAAAACGACATGGGTATAGATAT
This sequence comes from Chitinophagaceae bacterium, assembly GCA_947450165.1. Classification (GTDB taxonomy): domain Bacteria; phylum Bacteroidota; class Bacteroidia; order Chitinophagales; family Chitinophagaceae; genus Ferruginibacter. Next base: position 1,449 of record CANFUJ010000034.1, on the reverse strand, counting down.
CAATAATCATTTTTTACCCAAATATATTATTCCTGATGAAAAGGAACGGGTAGTTCGAGAATTAAGGGCAATTGCAAAAAAATCCGATGAGGTTTGGTTGGCTTCCGATGAGGACCGCGAAGGTGAAAGCATCAGCTGGCACTTAGCGGAAGTTTTAAATTTGGATCCTGCTACAACAAAGCGTATTGTTTTTCATGAGATTACGAAACCTGCCATTCAAAAAGCTGTTCAAAATCCACGATTAATAAACATGAATTTGGTGAATGCACAACAAGCCAGACGTGTATTAGATCGCATTGTTGGTTTTGAATTAAGTCCGGTTTTATGGCGCAAAATTGGTCAAAAAGGCGGATTAAGTGCAGGAAGGGTTCAGAGTGTTGCCGTAAAATTAATTGTTGAAAAAGAACGTGAGATCAATCATTTCAACGCTGTTGCGAGTTTTAAAATTGAAGCTTCATTATCTGCAACAGATTTAAATAATAAAACAGTAGCTTTTAAAGCAGAAGGTGCTAAATACAACGAATCTGAAGATGCAGAAAAATTCTTGAATTCTTGTATTGGCGCTAATTATATCGTAAATGATATTCAGGTTCGCCCAGGAAAAAGAACACCAGCGCCACCATTTACAACATCTACTTTGCAACAAGAAGCCAGTAGAAAGTTGGGTTATGGTGTAAGCAAAACCATGTTGCTTGCACAGAAATTATATGAAAGTGGTAAAATCACTTACATGAGAACGGATAGCGTGAACTTAAGTGATACTGCAATGGAAGGCATTACTGCCGAAATCAATAAAAGTTATGGTGGCAAATACCTTCAAGTAAGAAAATACAAAAACAAAAATGAAAGTGCTCAGGAAGCGCATGAGGCGATTCGTCCTACATACATGGAAAACCATACCGTAAGCGACCCTGAACTAAATAGACTTTACGAACTTATTTGGAAAAGAACCATCGCTTCGCAAATGAGTGATGCAGAATTTGAAAAAACTACAGCTAAAATAAACATCAGTACCAATCAACAACAACTTACCGCTACAGGTGAAGTATTGAAATTTGATGGCTTTTTAAAAGTGTATTTAGAAAGTACGGATGATGAAGAAACAGAATCAGAAGAAGGTGAAAGCCGATTACCCAATTTAACGGTTGGTCAACAATTGGCATTCAATCAAATGACGGCTACAGAAAAATACACCAAACATTCTGCGCGTTATACAGAAGCGTCATTGGTTAAAAAAATGGAAGAATTGGGCATCGGTCGTCCAAGTACTTATGCACCTACCATTTCTACCATTATAAAAAGAACCTACGTAGAGAAAAAAGATAAAGAAGCCATAAAAAGAAACTTCAGAATCATCAAGTTAAAGAATGATAAAATTGAAAAAGTAACCGAACAAGAAAATACAGGAGCCGAAAAATCAAAACTATTTCCAACGGATTTGGGTTTGGT
>CANFUJ010000033.1 GCA_947450165.1 Chitinophagaceae bacterium | reverse complement strand
CATTGAACCTCAAAAACATATCAAACCTCATAAACTTCCCAAACCTCACAAACCCCTCAACCCTACCCCATCATCGCCATAAAATCATCAAACAAATATCGGCTATCATGCGGACCAGGCGTTGCTTCTGGGTGGTATTGAACAGAAAAAGCTTTTTTTCCTTTTATTCTAATTCCTTCGATACTATCATCATTCAAATTTATATGAGTGATCTCTATTGCTGAATTAAGTTTTACTGAATTGGCATCAATTCCGAAGCCATGATTTTGAGTTGTAATTTCAGATAAACCCGTTACCATATTTTTTACGGGATGATTCAATCCACGATGACCATGATGCATTTTAAAAGTCTTTATTCCATTAGCAAGTGCAAGCAACTGATGTCCTAAGCAGATGCCAAAAATCGGCATATCGGCTTCTAAAATCTGTTGTACAGTCTTAATTGCATAATCCATCGGCGCTGGATCTCCTGGACCATTACTAATAAAATATCCTGAAGGGTTAAATGCCTTTAAAGTTTCAAAATTTGTTTTTGCATTAAATACTTTTACGAATGCGCCTCGTTGCACCAAACAATTTAAAATATTTTGCTTAACCCCAAAATCAAGAACAGCAATTCGTATTTTACTATTTTCATCTCCAATGGTGTAACTTTCTTTTGTACTTACCGTTGAAGCCAATTCCAAACCATCCATAGAAGGCACTTCTAACAACATTGATTTCAATTGCTCCACATCATTAACTTCTGAAGAGATGATGCAATTCATTGCGCCATAAACCCTTACATGCTCAACCAATGCCCTTGTATCTAATCCATTAATGGCAACGATTTGTTGTTCTTCTAAATATTGTTGAAGCGATTTATCACCTAAAAACCTACTGAATTTTTCTTCTAAATTTCTACCAATTATCGCTTTTACTTTTATGGAATTACTTTCTACATCTACCGCGTTTGTTCCATAATTTCCAATATGTACATTGTTCATGATAAGCACTTGGCCATAATAACTTGGATCTGTAAATACTTCTTGGTAACCTGTCATGCCCGTGTTAAAACAAATCTCTCCTGTTGCAGTTCCTATTTTCCCAAATGCAAGCCCTTGAAAAACTGTTCCATCAGATAAAACGAGTGTAGCGATATTTTTTTGTTGCAATTCCATTTCTTTAAAATTATGCAAATAAAGTAAGTCTATTTTAAACTAAAAAAAATAATCAAAAAAAAGCCCCGAAATATCGGGGCTTTTTTTAAATACTATTGAATTAAGCTTCTGTTGTTTCTGTTTCATCTCCAGCAGTTTCTTCAGTCGATTCTGTTGCTGTAGTTTCTTCAGCAGCCACTTCATTTTCTGTAGTAGCCACTTTTTTCTTACCAGCACGACGTGTTTTCTTAACTGTTTCAGTAGCTTCTGAAATTGAATTGCCATAAATTTCATTAAAATCAACCAATTCAATCATTGCCATTTCAGCATTATCACCAATACGAGCACCCAATTTGATAATACGAGTGTAACCTCCTGGACGGTCAGCAACTTTTGGCGCAACAACTGTGAAAAGTTCTTTAACAGCCGCTTTATCGTTAAGATAACTAAACACAATTCTATGGTTGTGCATAATAGTCTCTTTACTATCAGTTGCTTTTGTTTTAGTGATAAGTGGTTCGATGTAGGTACGTAAAGTTTTAGCTTTTGCTAAAGTAGTTGTAATACGCTTGTACGTAATCAACTGACAACCTAAATTCATCAATAACGCTTTTCTATGAGAAGCTGTTCTGCTTAAATTATTATTTTTATTTCCGTGACGCATGACTTTTTATTTTTTACCCTGTACCGTGTCAGGAATTACAAGGTTTGTGAATTAAATTATTTATTTTTTCGTTGAAATTAATTTCAACAATCACTAATTGATATTAAGACTCGTCGTCTAATTTCAATTTGCTTAAATCCATTCCGAAGCTTAAACCTCTTTCATGTAAAACCTGATCGATTTCACTTAAAGATTTTTGACCAAAGTTTCTGAATTTCATTAAATCTTCTTGTTCGTATTGTACAAGTTCACTTAATGAATTGATTTTAGCCGCTTTTAAGCAGTTGAAAGCACGAACTGAAAGATCTAAATCTTCAAGTGGTGTTTTTAGCATTTTACGCAATTGTAAAGTATGCTCATCAACCATATCTTCTTTCTTATCTTCTTTCGTATCAAAAGTGATGTTTTCATCAGTAATGATCATCAAGTGTTGAATAAGAATACGACTAGCTTGTTTAACCGCTTCTTCAGGATGAATGGTACCATCAGTAACCACTTCCATGATTAATTTTTCAAAATCGGTACGTTGTTCTACCCTTGTATTTTCAATCAAATATTTTACATTTTTGATTGGGGTATAAATCGCATCAACAGGAATATATCCAAAATGAGATGATTTGTCTTTATGATCTTCAGCTGGAACATAACCTCTACCTCTACCGATAGAAATTTCGATATCCAATTTAGCGTTGCTATCCAAAGTACATATCAATAATTCTGGGTTCATTACTTCGAAAGTAGGAGAAACTTCAGCAATCATTCCTGCAGTGAATTCTGTTTTGTTTTTTATAGACAATGTAACTTTTTCAGAAGTAACATCATTTTCTAATTTACATTTCAAACGAACTTGCTTTAAGTTCAAAATGATTTCTGTAACGTCTTCGGTAATGCCTTTTAATGTTGCAAATTCATGGTCAGCACCTACGATATTGATACCTGTAATTGCATAACCTTCCAATGAGTTTAACAAAACCCTACGTAAAGCATTTCCAATGGTAACACCGTATCCTGGTTCTAATGGACGGAATTCAAATTGAGCTTCGAAATCGTTAGCTTTTTGCAGAACAATTTTGTCTGGTTTAACAAAATTAAATATTCCCATTTTGTATGTTGTTTAATTGTTTTTTAAATATCCGGAATTACCGGTTGATTTTGAGTTTAGCAAATTTGAAATCAATCAGATTACTTACTATAAAGTTCAACGATAAGTTGCTCTTTAATGTTTTCAGGTATGCTTTCTCTTTCTGGATAAGCAATGAATGTACCTTTCATTTCAGCTTCGCTCCAATCCAACCAACTGAATTTAGGATTTTTTCCTTTTAAATTTCCAGTAATGATTGTGTTTGCAGCACTCTTATTTTTCAATCCAATTACGTCACCAGGAACACAATTATATGAAGGAATATTTACTACATCTCCGTTTACGGTAATATGCTTATGACTTACCATTTGACGAGCTGCTTGACGACTTGGTGCGATACCTAATCTGAAAACAGTGTTGTCTAAACGAGCTTCTAATAATTTAATTAAGTTTTCACCAGTTACTCCTTTTCTACGAGCAGCTTCTTCAAAAGTTTTACGGAATTGTTTTTCCAACAAACCATAAGTGTATTTTGCTTTTTGCTTCTCTTTCAACTGAACACCATATTCGCTAAGCGTTTTACGCTTTTTGTTAGCGCCATGTTGTCCTGGAGGGTTACTGTTTTTAGTTAACCACTTGCCATTGCCAGTGATGGGTTCTCCGAATCTGCGGGAGATTTTCGTTTTGGGGCCTGTGTAGCGTGCCATAGTTTTTATATTGACCTTTTAGTGTCGGTACATCATTAAAAGGTCTTTTAAAATAAATGATGTACCCGTTATAAAATAAATTGACTATACTCTTCTTTTCTTTGGAGGACGACATCCATTATGCGGCATTGGCGTGATATCTTTAATCATAGATACTTCCAAACCACTTTGAGATAAAGATCTGATTGCGCCTTCACGACCACTTCCTGGACCTTTAACATAAACATCAACACGCTTCAGTCCAGCATCGATAGCTGTTTTTGCAGCATCAGCGCCAGCCATTTGAGCTGCGTAAGGTGTATTTTTCTTACTACCTCTAAAACCCATTTTACCAGCAGATGACCAAGAAATAACTTGACCGCTTTTGTTGGTTAAACTGATGATGATGTTATTGAAAGTAGCAGAGATATGTGCATCTCCGTAGCTGTCAACTTTTACGATTCTTTTTTTTGCCGCTGCTTTTGCACTTTGGCCTTTTTGATTTTGTCCTTTTGCCATGACTTTTTTTAGTTAGGTAATCTTAAAAAATTTCTGATTGCTCAGAATTGAACAAACCCTCCTGCTGACTTATAAAGCTATCCAGCGCTTGTTCGGTAATAAGTCTTTTGGTATTTAAAAATTCAAAAACCAATATTGTTGAAATAACCTTAGTTATTAATTAATTTTGAAATCAATATGATGTTTAAAAATTAAAACACCACATTCTGATTATCAAAAATCAATTATTATTTAGTTACTTTTTTCTTACCGGCAACAGTTTTACGCTTACCTTTTCTAGTACGGCTGTTAGTACGCGTTCTTTGTCCACGTAAAGGCAATCCTTTACGATGACGTAAACCACGATAACAAGCGATATCAAGTAAACGCTTAATGTTCATTTGAGTTTCACTACGTAGTGCACCTTCAGTTTTGAACTCATTGTTAATTACATTACGAATAGCAGTTTGCTCTTCGTCATTCCACTGGTTTACTTTTTTATTCAAATCAATGTTTGATTTGGTTAAAATGTACTTTGCAGTAGATCGGCCAATACCATAGATGTATGTTAGTCCGATTTCTCCTCTTTTATTTTTTGGTAAATCTATACCGGCAATACGAGCCATATATTGTATACTTTTTTGATTTTACAATGTTGTTTAATTATCCTTGCTTTTGCTTAAAGCGTGGATTTTTTTTGTTAATTACGTACAAACGTCCTTTCCTTCTCACAATTTTGCAATCTACGCTGCGTTTTTTAATTGAAGCTCTTACCTTCATTTTTTTTAGTTTTATCTGTTTATAATTGCTGCAAACAGCAGTGTTTACTTGTATCTAAAGATGATTCGCCCTCTGGTTAAATCATAAGGACTCATCTCTACGCCTACTTTATCACCTGGTAAAATACGAATATAATGCATACGCATTTTGCCAGAAATAGTCGCCAAAATCTCATGGCCGTTTTCTAACTTTACCTTAAACATTGCGTTACTCAATGCTTCGATTATCGATCCGTCTTGTTTTATTAATGCTTGCTTGGCCATAAAATTTGGAGCGCGAAGATAAGAGAAATTATTTAACAAGTAAATATTTTTTGCTAATATTACATTTAAAATCAAAAAAAAATGAAAAAAGTTATTATTTCAGCCCTTTTTATCGCCTCAATGGCTAGTTCTTGCAAGAAAGACGATGCTGTTACTCCAGGAATTTCAAAATTCATAACCACCACCCCTGGAACCTCTTGGAATTATCAAAGTACAGACAATTCCACTTCAGTAGTTAGTACATATACGCGCACTTCTACAAGCAGAGACACCACAATTAGCAACAAAACCTACCACATCTTTAATAATACTGATTCTAGTGGTACAACTGACGCTTTTTACAATAACACTGGTAACGATTATTATCAATTTTCAACGTTGGCTGCAGGTCTTGACCCAATTGATTTACATTATTTAAATGATGCCACAGTTGCTGGTGGAAGTTGGAATCAAAGTTTTTCAGTGCCAGTACCAAATTCTCCTATTCCAGGATTAATGCTTACTATTCACATCAACTATTCTGTTGTTGAAAAAGGTACAAGCTTAGTGGTAAATGGAAAAACGTATACTGATGTAATAAAAGTAAAATCAGACATTACCATTGATCCTGTATTTGGATTGTCTGTAACTACAACTTCAAACATTTACAATTATTACGCACCAAAATATGGTTTAATCAAAAGCGACTTCAATTTAATTGCATCTCTTAATGGATCAGAAGTAATCAATACAAATACAACTGATATTTTGATGAGTTCTAGTATTCAGTAAAAAAGAAATTTTTAATCTTTTAAAAGTGAGGCAGTCTGAAATATGGCTGCCTCTTTTTTTGTATTAACCATACTTGTTCACCCAAAAAAATAAAGCACAAATTTCTATATCGCACCTACGGAGCTGGTACTATGTCGCACCTACGGAGCTTAAATAATCTACAATTGAACTCTTCTATTGATATTTTGCTCCTACGGAGCTGCAAATTGATTTAATTACCAAAATTGTTCAAAATATCAATAGCTCCATCGGAGCGAAATCGTAATAGCTCCATCGGAGCGAAATCGTAATAGCTCCATCGGAGCGAAATCGTAATAGCTCCGTAGGTGCGATATAGTAATCAAAAAAAATATTTAAGCAATAAAAAAGAGGCAACCTTTAAAAAGCTGCCTCTTTTTTTAATTAAGTTAATTAATTTATTTATTCTCCAATATAGTCACTTCAGTCCTTCTGTTTTCCGCTCTTCCATCAGCTGTTTTATTATCTGAAATTGGTTTAGAACTTCCATATCCTTTGGTAACAATTCTTGTTTCATCTATACCACTTGCAACAAGATATGCTTTAACGGTATTGGCTCTATCTGCCGACAATTTAATATTACTTGCCGGGCTTCCAACATTGTCTGTATGACCGCCCAACTCAATCCTATCATCCTCTTTTCTTTTCATGTATGCAACCAATTCGTCTAGTACCGCAAATGCCGATTCTTGTAAAGTTGCTTTTCCATTATCAAAATTACAATTCTCCAATACGAAACTTTTTGATGGTTGAAATTGATACGTAACTACAAATGGGTTTTTATAATATTGCTTCCCTTGTAAACCAGGAATTACCAGAGAGTCTATACTTGCTGAATCTTTAAACCCCAAAATAAAAATATTATACACATCCCCTGCCGGTAAACGCGTTGAAAATTTGCCATTATCATCTGTTAAAGCAGAATATTCTTTATCATATTTCTTGCTTCGAAACATCATAATCTCATGTGGCAATGGCACATTCTTAAAATCGGTAATCGTTACATCCACCTGCGCATCCTTTGGAATTGACGCATCTTGTACTGGGGTGGTTTGACTAAAAGTTGTAAATGGAAATGCAAATAAAAGTTGCACTAAGAAAAGACGGATTGCTTTCATTTTGTTGATTTATTTTTAAAGAATAAAGATATTAATTTAAATGATTTGATTGTGATATGTTTTAGATAAGAAACGGATTTACTTACAACTTTTGCTGCATTTTTACCACCATTTCCTTTTTCCAACTTACGAAATCGCCTGCTATTATTCGATTTCGCGCTTCTTTTACCAACCATAAATAAAATGCTAAATTATGCACACTGGCTATGGTTAACCCCAAAAACTCCTTTGCTTTTAATAAATGTTTTAAATAAGCTTTCGAATAATATGCACTCATTTCGCAACCAATGGTTTCGTCAATTGGTGAAAAATCGCGTTCCCATTTTTTATTGTCGATGTTAATGATTCCATTCGCAGTGAATAACATTGCATTTCGTCCATTACGCGTCGGCATAACACAATCAAACATATCTACACCCATTTCAATGCATTCTAGAATGTTCCATGGCGTACCTACACCCATTAAATAACGCGGTTTTTCTTGTGGCAAATGATCGCAACACAACGCACAAATCTCATACATTTTATCAATAGGTTCACCAACACTCAAACCCCCAATGGCATTACCATTTGCGTTTTTACTGCTGATATATTCGCAAGAAAATTTGCGCAAATCATGGTGCACGCCACCCTGAACAATTGGAAATAAATTTTGTGTGTAGCCATATCTATCCTGCGTTTCATTGAATCTGCTAAAACATCGATCAAGCCAACGATGCGTGAGCTCCATCGACTTTTTTGCATAACCATATTCACTTCCGCCGGGAGGACATTCATCAAATGCCATCATAATATCGCCTCCAATAATCCGCTGTGTATCCATTACATTTTCAGGTGTAAATAAATGCTTACTGCCTTCGATATGCGATTGAAACACCACCCCTTCTTCTGTAATTTTTCTACTTTTTGCTAATGAAAAAACTTGAAATCCCCCACTATCCGTTAAAATCGGCATATCCCATCCATTGAATTTATGCAATCCGCCAGCTGATTCTAAAGTTTCCAACCCTGGTCTTAAGTATAAATGGTAGGTATTCCCCAAAATTATTTGTGCGCCTACATCGGTTTTTAATTGTTGTTGAGATACGGCTTTCACACTTCCAACTGTACCCACAGGCATAAAAATGGGGGTTTGAATTTCGCCATGATCTGTTGTTATTGAGCCAGCCCTAGCATTTGAATGCAAATCTTTTTGTTCAACTGTGAATTTCAAATCAGCCATTGATGATATTTTTATTGCGAAGATAAAATTTTAAAAATGCTTTTTAAGGAACGCAACATTAATGAATGTAAACCATATTTTTGCATTGATGATGAATAATTTACTTTCCAACTGGCAGCTGATCATTTTTATATTTTTTTGTGTGATTAGTTTCATTCAATTATTTTATTTGCTTTTCTTTTTTGGCAGATTGGCTTTATATAAACAAAAACCTAAAACCACTAGTCAAACCCATCCCGTAAGCGTAATTATATGCGCCAGAGATGAAGCTGGCAATATTGCACAAAACCTTCCAGGTATTTTGGTTCAAGAATATAGTACAACACACGAAATCGTTGTTGTAAACGACAACTCTTATGATGACAGCAAATATGTACTTGAAGAATTACAAAAAACCTTTAAACAATTAAACATTATTGAATTAACACAAGAAGCAAAAATGATTCCTGGCAAAAAATTTCCACTTGCTATTGGGTTAAAATCTGCCAAGCACGAAATCGTATTGCTTACTGATGCAGACTGTGTTCCAGCAAGTGAAAATTGGATTCAGTCTATGCAATCTTGTTTTGACGATCAAACTGAAATCGTTTTGGGTTTCAGCCCTTATCACAAACAAAAGACTTTTTTAAATAAGCTCATCAGATGGGAAACATTTCACACGGCCATTCAATATTTAAGCTATGCCTTGTGGGGACTGCCTTACATGGGTGTTGGTAGAAATTTAAGCTACAAGAAAAAGTTGTTTTATCAGCATAAAGGTTTTTCTGCACACAACAACATTCCTGGTGGTGACGATGATTTATTTGTAAATATGGCAGCGAATTCAAAAAATACAAAAATCAATATTGATCCCGATGCTTTCACGTTAAGCAAGCCAGCCAGTACTTGGAAAAAATGGATTAAACAGAAAAAAAGACATTATACGACAAGCAAATACTATAAAAAATCGCATAAATTTTTATTGGGATTATTTTCTCTTTCTCAATTTTTATTTTACCCAAGTTTAATTGCTACATGTATATTTTTCAGTTGGAAATTATCGTTGATTATTTTCGGATGTAGATTCATTTTTCAATTTTTAATCTATGCCAAAACATTGATTAAACTAAACGAAAAAGACCTTATTCCATTTATTCCATTATTTGATATCTGGATGTTTGTTTACTATTTAATTTTCGCTACATCATTATTTAAAAAACCAAGTCCCGCATGGAAATAATTGAAAAATACTTTGCTGATTTTACACCAGAACAATCACGCCAATTGGGTTTATTAAAACCGCTATATACCGAATGGAACGAAAAAATAAATGTGATTAGTCGTAAAGATATCGACAACTTTTATTTGCATCATGTACTTCATTCCTTGACCATTGCAACCACTTTTGAATTTCAAAAAAATACAACCATCATGGACCTTGGTTGTGGTGGTGGTTTTCCAGGAATTCCCTTAGCCATTTTTTTCCCTGAAACGAATTTTTATTTGGTAGATAGCATCAATAAAAAATTAAATGTAGTACGTGAAATTGCAGAAGCCGTTGGATTAACAAACATAGCGGTAAAACATACACGTGCTGAAGATATTAAAGACCAAAAGTTTGAAGCAGTAATTTCTAGAGCAGTGGCGCCATTGAAAGATTTATGGAGATGGAGTAAACCCTTGTTGAAAAATCATCCAACCACAAACGAAAATGCACCAAATGGATTGATTTGTTTAAAGGGCGGAGACCTTACTCAAGAAATACAAGAAAGTACTTGCAAACCTTTTGTGTGGAGCATCGATAAGATATTTCCGGAACCACATTTTAAAGACAAGTATTTATTATATCAGCCGTATAAGTAATTTCAATAAAGGGCAAAGTCCAAATGATTTACCAATTGAGCTCAATCAAATTATTCTTCCTTTCTACATCAGCCATTCGCTTTGAAGGATCAACTTCTGCTTTAGTTAAAGTTGTAAGCTTTTTATCAATACTAACGGTGTAGGTTGGGTGCGTCCATTTCCATGCTTCTTCTATAATGTTTGGCTGATTCACATTTTCTGCTGATTTAGAACCGTACATCAAGTTCAAAGGCAACACATGCATTTCGGACGTGCCGTCTTTAAAGGTTAATTTTAAATCAATGGGCATTGGCATTTGTCCTACTCTTTTAATTCTGATTTTTGTAGCTCCATTTTCTTCCCACAAACTATCAATTGCGTAATCAATAGTTTTTGTTGTACTCACCCAATATTCTTTATACCAATCCAATTGCAAACCGCTTACTTTCTCAGCAATGCGAATAAAATCAGTAGCATTGGGATGTTTGAATTTCCAAGTGTTATAATATGAAAGCAAAACCTCGTCTCTTTTTTTCGCTCCAATAATGTAACCAAGTTGTTCCATAAAAACCTGACCTTTTGAATAGGCATCAACACTATATGCAAAATTATTGTTGAAATGATCTGCATGTGTGGTCATTGGTTCTTCCAATTTGCTATTTACCAACGAAAAATAATTGGCATAAGCACCGCAATGATTTTCAGGTAAACTCTGTATTAATTTTTTAAGTTTTTCATTGCTTGGATTCTCTTTGAGTGCATCTTCATATTCTGCAATAGAAGTTTTATGCTCATAAAAATTAGAAACCAGTTCCTCGCCATAACTGGTAAAGCCCTCATCCATCCATGCATACAAACTTTCATTAGTGCCTAAAATCATTTGATACCAACTGTGCATCCATTCGTGAAACGCGGTGCCAATAGAAGCTGAACTCATTAAAGTTGCCATTGGATATTCCATTCCGCCATCACCACCATGGATAAACGAATATTGAGGATAAGGATATTTTCCAAAATGACTTTCAATAAATGGCAAAACTGTTGATGCCGCATCTAAAACCTTCTTCCACGCAGTATCATTTTGTGGATTATTGGGAATGTAATTGTAAATCACATGAAGCATTGGACCGTTTGGCATTTTTTTAGAAAGATGCTTAAAATCGGGGTCAGCTGCCCACACAAAATCGTGAATTTTCTCTCCTTTGAAATGCCAAGTTCTTTTATTTGTAGCAATCTTTTTTAATTCCGTAGCAGCAGTATCATATCCCCAACCAATTTCTTTTGCATTAACCAACATACCAGTTCCTCCAATTTTATACGATTTATCAATTTTAATCGTCACATCATAGTCACCCCAAACGCCATAAAATTCACGAGCAACATAAGGCGTTGGATGCCATCCTTCATAATCGTATTCACACATTTTAGGATACCATTGACTCATGCTGTAACGCACGCCTGTATTCGGATTATCTCTACCACTTCTTCTAACTTGCAAAGGCACTTGCGCTTCAAATTCCATTTCAAATGTAACCATTGATTTAGGCGAAATTGGCGTTGTAAGATTTACTTCTAAAATCGTTTCGTGATACTTAAATGTTTGAGTAACCCCATTCATCTTCAACGATTTTATTTTTTGATATCCTATCTCGTTTTCTTTCAAATTTAAAATGCGGTCTTTAACCCGTCCATCCCAATCTTGACGGCCATTTATAATTTGCTTACCCAACTCTCTACTTCTTACATCCATACTACTATTCGGTTGAAATGCATTCCAATACAAATGATAAAACACTTTGTCTAATTTATCGGTAGAATTGTTTTGATATTGCAATATCTGCGTTCCCGAAAAACGATTGGTTAAGGTATCAACATCAATGTTCATCGTGTATTTCACAGACTGCTGCCACCTTTCGGGCTGTGCAAATAAACTTGTTGTAATAAAAAAGAAAAGGATAAAAAAAAGATGTTTGAATTTCATATAAAAAATGTTTGAGGTTTTTTGTTTGTTGTTTGGAGTTTATTGTTTGGTGTTGGAACTAACAGTAATAAAGCATGTAATGTCTTATGACAAGAATCTAGAAAATAAACTTATAATACTTTTCGATGATTTAACGCCAAACACCAAACGCCAAATCATTTTGTATTTCTCCCTTCCACCACAATCACAATCTCTCCTTTTACAGATTTGGCATTAAAATAATCATGTACTTCTTGTAAAGTTCCACGCTTGTTTTCTTCAAATTTTTTTGACAATTCGCGGCTTACACTGCATTTACGTTCGGCACCAAAATATTCGATAAAATGACTTAATGTTTTAACCAAACGCATTGGACTTTCATAAAAAATCATCGTTCTTTCTTCAACAGCCATTCTTTTTAAAAAAGTTTGACGACCTTTCTTTAGGGGCAAAAATCCTTCGAAACAAAAACTGTCAGTTGGTAGTCCGCTGTTTACCAAAGCAGGAACAAAAGCAGTTGCACCAGGCAAACAATTCACTTCGATTCCATTCTCAACACATGCTTTAACCAATAGATAAGCAGGATCACTAATGCCAGGCGTGCCAGCATCTGTAATCAATGCCATCGTTTTGCCCATCAACAACTGATCGATTAAATGACTAACTATTTTATGTTCATTATGCTGATGATAGGGAGAAATCGGCTTGTGAATGTTATAATGTTTCAGCAAAACGGATGATGTTCTGGTATCTTCCGCTAAAATTAAATCCACCGCATTCAGCAACTCCACCGCTCTGTAAGTCATATCGGATAAATTACCAATCGGCGTAGGAATTAAATAAAGCATCGGTTGAAATAAAATTATAAAATGGTTACTTCAAACATTTCCATCACCATGTTTGCCAACAATTTAGTGGCAGCATCTGTAGCCATTTGATGGGCTTCTTCTTTTGAATTGGCTTCAATTTGCAAATCGATTTGCTTTCCTATACGTACATCTGAAATACCTGACAATCCTAAATTATGCAAACCGCCTAATACCGCTTTCCCTTGAGGATCTAACAAATCTTTTAACGGCATTACTTTTATTTGTGCAATAAATATCATGATAACTTTTTTTTGTTGAGCAAAGATAAAATAATGTAACTAACAAATAGAATTGGAACAGCTAACCATTTTAAAAAAATACAGCTTATAATTCCAATAACAAATAGTAAAACCAATGGAAATGACTCTTGCTTGTTTTTGAAATTAATTTTTAATGAAAACATGGGAATATTGCTTACCATTAGCCAAGAAATGCTAATAATAATTACATACCAAAACCATTTATTTATCAAAAAAAACAAAATGCTATAATCATCACATGTCCAATATATCAAAGGAAAAGAAGCAATAAACAAACCTACAGCTGGTGTAGGCATTCCTTTAAATACTTTAGATTGCGTAGTATCCAAATTAAATTTAGCCAATCGATAAGCGGCTGCCATTGCAATGATAAAAGCAGGCATCAGTAAAATCAAAGACACTTCAATTCCTCCTTCCGCAGTTGCAAAGCTCATGCGTAAAAATTGATATACAATCATTGAAGGTGCAACACCAAAACTAACCACATCCGCTAAAGAATCAAGTTGCTTGCCCATTTCGGAAGATGCGTTTAATAATCTTGCTACAAAGCCATCCAAAAAATCAATAATAGCAGCTAGACCAATACATAAAGAAGCCATCCAAATTTTTTCGGGGATATCTACAAACTGACTGCCATCAAAATCGTAATGAATCACAATGCCATTTTGTAAAACAAAGACAATGGCCAAGCAACCAAAAAACAAATTCAATAGGGTAAATAAATTGGGAATATTTTTCATCAAATTAATTGTTGATTATTTTTTCATTAATGCTTCAATCTCTTCCACTGTTATGGGAATATTTTTCATAAGATCCTTATTGCCATTTTTGGTTATCCAGAAATTATTTTCAATACGAACACCCATTTGTTCTTCTTCAATATAAATACCAGGCTCTACCGTAAATACCATTCCAGCTTTAATCGGTTCTGTTCTAGTGCCTAAATCATGCACATCAATACCTAAATGATGCGATATGCCATGGTAAAGATATTTGCTAAATGCGCGGTTTTCAGGATCTTCGTTTTTAACATCCGATTTTGAAATCAATCCTATTTTCTGAAAAACAACACTAGCCTCATCTCCTACTTTTTTCGTGTAGTCGATAATACTAATGCCTGGTTTTAAAATACTTGCCGCATACAAATGCAAATGCAAACATGCATTGTAAACTACTTTTTGTCTTTTAGAAAACTTCCCATTTACAGGAATGGTTCTGGATAAATCAGCGCAATAATTTCCGTATTCCGCGCCAAAATCCATTAGAATTAATTCACCATCCTTACATACTTGATTATTATCTACATAATGTAATGTTCTAGCGCGATCACCAGATGCAATGATAGAACCATACGCAGGACCAGTAGCACGTTGAGACAAAAACGAATGCCAAATTTCGGCATCGATTTCGTATTCCATTACACCAGGCTTTATAAATTTCATTAACCTTCTAAATGTATTATCCGTGATGTCTATCGCTTGTTGCATCACTTCAATTTCAAGTGGTGTTTTTATAGCGCGTAATACTTTTAAAATTTTCGCACTTCTTTCATATTTATGTAGCGGAAAACGCTCACGCATTAATCTGGCGTAACGATAATCTCTTACTTCAACATAATTAGATCTTCTGTCGTTCTCATTTGTATTCAGATAAATAGTGTCTGCTAAATGAACCCATGCTTGCAAAAGACCTTCCAGCATGTCTAACCAAATAATCGATTTAATGCCAGAAATACCTTCGGCTTCAAGTTTTCTTAATCGGTGACCATCCCATTTCTCTTTCACTTCATTTGGCCTGGTTAAAACAAGTACTTCCCTGAATTTAGGATCTGGATTGTCTGGAAACAAAACCAACATGGTATCTTCTTGTTCAACACCTGTAAGCCAAATCAGATCAGAGTTCTGCTTGAATTTATGCACCTGATCCGCATTTGTAGGCAATTCATCATTACTGTTAAAAATGGCAATGGCATTTTTCGACATATGCGAAACAAATCTTTCCCGATTTTTTATGAAAATGGATGGATTTAAAGGAAGATACTTCATGTTTGAAAATTTATTTTTTTACAATCGCATTGTACACCCTAATGCTGCAGACGATTTATATCGCAAGTTTAGTTATGGGCATTGATGATGTAAATTATTTTTTAAAAATACAAGATACCTTATTATCGTATAATGGAAAAATAGAAACTTATTTTCTATACTTTTTAAAAAATAAAACTCATTTAAAATTAGGTGTATTTTACTCAAACCGCACTAATCATATTTAGAAGAAAATCAAAAAATAATAAATTATAGACAATTATTTTAAATTTCAACTAATTTTTACGCCATATTTTAAATAGGAGTATAGAAATATGATTACTACATTTGTTTTAAAACCAAAACAACATGACATTAACTACAATTATAGAACCGCCTATCAAATCATTAGAAAGCCTTGGAATTTCAAATTCAGTAAACATTCACTACCAATCTACACCACAAGAGCTTATTGATGCTACTCTTTTAAGAAAAGAAGGTGTTTTGAATGATACTGGCGCTTTAGTAATTGACACTGGTGAATTTACAGGCAGAAGTCCTAAAGATAAATTCATTGTAAAAGATGACATTACAAAAGACACCGTAAATTGGAACAACTTCAACCTACCCATTGAAGGGAAATATTTCGATATCCTTTATAAAAAAATGATGGATTATTTATCATCTAAAGAAATTTGGGTAAGAGATTGTGGCGCATGTGCCGATCCAAACTATCATTTAAACATCCGTGTTATTAATGAAAACCCTTGGAGTAATTTATTTGCTTACAATATGTTTTTACGTCCTGAAGAAAAAGAATTGCAAAATTTCAAACCAGATTGGCATATTATTCAATCGCCAAATTTTAAGGCAAATGCAAAAACTGATGGCACTCGTCAACATAATTTTGCCATTGTAAATTTTACAAAAAAAATAATTCTGATTGGCGGAACTGGATATACAGGTGAAATGAAAAAAGGCATATTTACCATTTTAAATTACATCCTCCCTCAAGAGAAAAATGTATTGAGTATGCATTGCTCTGCAAACATGGGTAAAGATGGAGATACTGCAATTTTCTTTGGATTGAGTGGCACTGGAAAAACAACATTGAGTGCCGATCCAAATAGATGCTTAATTGGAGATGATGAACATGGCTGGACCAATGATGCTGTATTTAATTTTGAAGGAGGTTGTTATGCAAAAACAATCGATTTAAGTGAAGAAAAAGAACCAGAAATTTATCACGCCATAAAAACAGGAGCATTGGTTGAAAACGTAACTTTTGTAAACAATTCAAACAAGATTGATTTTAAAAGCAAAGAAATTACAGAAAATACAAGGGTGAGTTATCCATTGCATTTCATCAGTAATGCATTGATTCCATCGATTGGAAAAACACCAAAAAACATTTTCTTTTTAACGGCAGACGCTTACGGGATTCTGCCACCAATAAGTAAATTAAATCCTGGACAAGCCATGTATCAATTCATAAGCGGATATACTGCAAAAGTAGCTGGGACAGAAGCAGGTGTAGTAGAACCTAAATCAACATTCAGTGCTTGTTTTGGCGCACCTTTCATGCCATTACATCCAGGGAAATATGCTGAAATGTTGGGAAAAAAAATGCGCGAACACGAAGTAAATGTTTGGATGATAAATACAGGCTGGAGCGGAGGCCCTTATGGAATTGGCCATCGCATGAATTTACCTTACACTAGAGCAATGATAACGGCTGCTTTAGAAGGAAAATTAGATCAAGTAACCTTTGAGGCGCATCCTGTTTTTGGAGTTATGATGCCAACGAGTTGTCCTAATGTGCCATCTGAGATTTTAAACCCACGCAACACATGGGAAAACAAAGATAACTATGATAAAGAAGCCTTTGAATTGGCCAAAGAATTTGTAGATAATTTCAAACAGTATGCTGATGGGGTTAGTGAAGAAATATTAGCTGCTGCTCCAAAACTGAATTAATTTAAAAAAAACGATTTTAAAAAAAGGGCTGTATCTAAAAAAAGATTCAGCCCTTTTTTATATTATAAAATTCGAAGTGTTATTATCATCCGAACAGACCATATTTAGTAATACAATACAATGCTCTGAAACCATCTTTCCATCCAATTTTTTTTCCTTCTTCGTAAGTTCTGCCATAATACGAAATACCCACTTCGTAAATTCTGATTTTGGGAATACGTGAAATCTTTATGGTTACTTCTGGTTCAAATCCAAATTTTTGTTCTTTTAAAGGAATGCTTTTAATAAGATCCGTTTTGAAAAGTTTGTAGCATGTTTCCATGTCCGTTAGGTTGAGATTGGAAAACATATTAGACAAGATGGTAAGCAATTTATTTCCAATGGTATGCCAGAAAAACAATACCCTGTGCGGATTGCCACCCATGAAACGAGAGCCATAAACCACATCTGCAAATCCATTAATGACCGGTTTTAGCAACAAATTATATTCAGATGGATCATACTCCAAATCGGCATCTTGAATAATTAAATAATCTCCAGTAGCTTTAGAAATCCCGGTATGTAAGGCAGCTCCTTTACCTTTATTAAATTCATGTTTATAATAAACAATACTCAACTCTTTATTCTGTTCAATGTAATTTAAAATAGCAGATTCTGTATCATCGGTAGAACAATCATTTACAATAATCACTTCCTTATCAATATCATTAATCAACGATACTTTTTTAATTTTATCTAAAATAAAATGTATGGTTCTAGCTTCATTATAAGCGGGGATAACTATGGATAATTTGGAAATGTTCATGTTTTAATATTGCATTTAGAAAATAATCATTTGTTCAAATTTAATTAAATATAGCGTTTACTTTAAACCCCATCAAAAATTAAATAATGACAAATTTAGGATTTAGATGATTGGGAAAGTCAATTTTATTTGAAAGGATTTAAACGTTCAAGAGGTTCAATTCATTCAAAAGGTTGGAAGCATCCGAAATAAAAAAAACTTCGTGCCTTTGACCCTTCGTGTCATCGTATCAAAAAAATCGCGATTAAGGATTTAAACGTTTAAGAGGTTTAATTCGTTCAGTATGTTAAAAAGGTTGGAAACATCCTAAGTAAAAATCTTCGTGCCTTTGTGTCTTCGTGTCAAAAAAAATCGCGGTTTTTGATTTTTTTCAAGCAAAGTGCCCCTTCCCTTCTCCCCCAATAAAAAAAGACCTTACATTTCTGTAAAACCTTTTTATTGTATCGCTATTCTTGTAAATAAATAATTATGAGCCAAAATAACTTCTATTGTTCCAGATAATTTTCTACTTCTATTTTTAAAATAGGCAAATGTGACATAACAATAGACCAAATAATTTCATCAGAGACCGTATCATAACCATGTATAATTCTATTCCGTGTATCAATTATTTTTCTTGCATTAGTCAAGTGCACATTTGAGTCTTTTTGAACAATTCTATTAACAGCTTCTCCAATGATTTCAACATTTCTTTCTACAGCCCTTCGGGTTTTTATATCATGTTGGAAATAGGAAAATTCTTGTGGAACATCTACAAAGAAACTGTCTATTTCACTTATTGCATTCAAAATATCAAACAACCACGATTTAACATCAATATCCATAAACCAGTTTTTTTTGAAGATTGAGTTGATGTAAAAAGTAAGGATTTTTAATAGCCTTTTGTTCCAGCAAATCTATTTGTCTATGAAAAATTTTTTGTAAGCCAAATTTTAGATTATAATAATTATCTGCATAATCAGCTGTTTCAATATGATTAAAATCAACCACTAAATCAATATCACTTTGGCTATTGAACCCTTCATGTAATACAGAACCAAACACATAAAGTGATTTAACCTTGTTTTGC
Organism: Chitinophagaceae bacterium; assembly: GCA_947450165.1. GTDB lineage: Bacteria > Bacteroidota > Bacteroidia > Chitinophagales > Chitinophagaceae > Ferruginibacter. The sequence continues at coordinate 238 of CANFUJ010000033.1, read as the reverse complement.
AAACAAAGCTTTTGAATTTCATTAATATGTATATCGATAATTAACATGCAACAATTTACGAAAAAATCAACACCGTTTGAGAGCGGTTCACAAAAAAATAAGCCGACCAAAATTGGTCGGCTTATTTTTTCGTGAACTGGCTGGGACTCGAACCCAGGACCCATACATTAAAAGTGTATTGCTCTACCAACTGAGCTTTAGTTCATGAAAAAAGAGCCGACTGAAACATTTTTTTACT
>CANFUJ010000032.1 GCA_947450165.1 Chitinophagaceae bacterium | reverse complement strand
GGTATAAACGGCAGATTTTTACTTCCTTCAATGGCATTTTTAAATATGCCTGAAACATAAGAAAATGTATTTTCAATATGTAACCAATCCAACGGATGCGGATGAATATCCAATGTAAATTCAATGCCTGCAAGATTTACTTTCTGTTGATCAAATTTAAAAGCTTGAAGCATATTCCCATCTACTTCTATCAATGAATCTGACCCAACATTACTTTGCAATTTTCTGTAAAAAATAAAATTATTAAACTGATTATAATAGCCAGCCAAGTTAAAAGAAAAATGATCTTCATTAAATTCAATCGCTATATCCGATTGCGTGCTTATTTCACTGGTTAAATTTTTATCGCCATACTCGAATCTCAACGTTCCTTCATGTGCGCCATTTGATGAAAGCTCAGAAATACTTGGTGCCCTGAAAGCCCTTGCCAAATTAAGTTTCAAGTTTATTTTACTCGTAATTGGGTATGCAATTCCGATGCTTCCTGAAACGTTAGAAAAACTTTTTTGAATAGTGTCGCCAATTTTTGCTCCATCTCGAATAATTTGATTGGCATTAATATTTCGATTGTCGAATCGAATACCACCACTGAAATTTATTTTTTTGATTTCTTTTTGTGTGTAAACAAAAACGCCAACATCATTCAATTTGTAATCTGGTATTAATTGTTCAATCCCTTTATTGGTGTTTTGTTGATTCATTCCATTTAAACCAATCGAATTTTTCCAACCCTTTCTTTCCTTAAAATGAAATTGTGATGCATAGGTCAACGTCTTCAAATCAAAAAATAACGCACGCTCATTTACATCATCTGGATTGCCAAATTCTTCACGCTGGTTTTGTTGTAAACCAATATTTAAAGTAAGGTGATTGTTGCCCAATTTGATGTTATTATCAGAAGCTACTTTCACATGCCTAATGTGTTGGTAAGGCATAAATGGATTAGAACTTAAAAAATCAGTTTGTGTTGGCGTGGCTTCAATTCCGCCTGGTAAAACATTGATAAAATTTCCTAAACTATCTCGGTCTCCTTCAACCAAACCAGCTGTTAAATCAAATTGGCTAAAAAGTAAATGACTAAAACCCCAACCGCCATTGTAACCGATGTATCCCCCAAAATTTTGTTCGTTAAACTTTGAATTAAACACATATCCATCATATTTATTTTGGTAATCACCCGCGGCTTTTTTAGTGCCATACATACTCCAATTGAATCCATTTTTATTGCCTGAAATATTCGCATTGAAATTCCTAAGTCTGTTGTTGGTTTGATAATTAGCACCAACATTTAATTTAATGGTATTGTTTGGTGCAGGCACATTTGAAATAATATTTATCACACCAGCCATGGCATCAGAGCCATACACCAATGATGCTGGACCTTTTAAAACTTCAATTTTTTGTACGCTGGCTTCATCAATCTCAATTCCGTGCTCATCTCCCCATTGTTGACCTTCTTGGCGAACGCCATCGTTTATGGTAAGCACTCGATTATATCCCAAGCCCCTAATTAGCGGCTTTGAAATGGCTGGCCCTGTAGATAAACTGGAAATACCCGCTTTTTTTGTAATGCTTTCAATAACATTCATGGATGAAGTTTGCAATAAATCTTGCTGACGTAATACCGAAACCTGAAAAGGAACTGTTTTTAATTGACTCGCTTTGCTTACCCCTGTTACGATTACAGCATTATTTTCTAAGATAGTTTCCTCAAGGAAAAAATCTTTTTGCACGTTACCTTTAAATTCTATCTCTACAATTATTGTGGCATAATTCAAATGAGAAATTTCCACCAAATGCTTGCCGTCAGTGATGTTGGAAATTTTAAAAACGCCCTCTTTATTTGTACTCCCTCCTGTTTTTAAATCAGCCAAATACACCGAAACGCCTTCAATTGGAAATCCTGTTTTCTTATCTTTAACCACTCCAAAAAAATCGCCCTTTATGTTTAGTGCATTTAACGACCCAACAAAAAGCATTAAAAAAATTGCAAAACAAATCAATCTCATTTTTGTAACCATGTTGCAAATGTAAAGAATTTGTAACTGAGCAGAAAAAGAATAATAGTTGGAGAAATCTGATTTAAATCAACATATGTAAGTTAATTTCGCATCGATATGTATAATCTTATTCGCAAGTTTCTATTTTTATTTGATCCAGAAAAGGTTCATTATTTCTCGATGAATGCGTTGAAGTTTATTTGTAAGATTGGGATTTTAAGGACTATTTTAAAAAAATCCTATCAATCATCAAATCCCAAATCTATATTAAGTTTAAACTTTGTAAATCCTGTGGGATTGGGTGCGGGCTTTGATAAAAATGCAGCTTATTTAACAGAACTAGAAACGCTTGGTTTTGGTTTTGTTGAAATTGGAACCGTTACCCCAAAGCCACAAAGTGGTAACGAAAAGCCACGTCTGTTTAGACTGCCGAAAGATAAAGCATTAATTAACCGCATGGGTTTCAACAATGACGGCGTTGAAATTATTGCCAATCGTTTATCCAACTGGCGAAAAAAGAATCCCAAAACTTCACTCATTATTGGCGGCAACATCGGCAAAAACAAAATCACTGAAAACGAAGATGCTTGGAAAGATTATGAAATCTGCTTCAATGGTTTATTTGATTATGTAGATTATTTTGTAGTGAATGTGAGCAGTCCAAATACCCCAGGATTGAGGGCTTTACAAGAAAAAGATGCGCTAAAAAATATTTTTACAGCTTTACAAAAAAGCAATCTTTCCAAAGAAAATCCCAAAAAAATACTTTTAAAAATTGCACCCGATTTAACCATCGAACAAGTTAATGACATTATTGACTTATTTGTGGAAATAAATTTAGATGGCTTGATTGTTTCCAATACTACAATTGATAGAAGCGATTTAATTACCGATAAAAATACGATTGAAAAAATTGGTGTTGGTGGACTTAGCGGCCTTCCGGTAAAGGCAAAAAGCACCGAGCTTATAAAATATATTAATGCCAAAACTGGCGGCAAATTGTGCATCATTGGCAGCGGAGGCATTTTTAATGGCAATGATGCAGTTGAGAAAATAAATGCTGGCGCATCTTTAATACAAGTATGGACTGGATTTGTTTATGAAGGACCTTCTATCGCAAAAAAAATATCGAACTTTTTAAAACATTAGATTTGTAGCATTATGGAACAATTATTTACTTCAGAGAGCATCATTAGTTTTTTTGTATTGGTGGTTTTAGAAATTGTATTAGGCATTGATAATGTCATTTTTGTGAGCATTATTATCAATCGCTTAAAAACAGAAAAGGACGAATTAAAAGCAAGAAGAATTTGGATGGTTACTGGAATGTTAAGTAGGGCTTTGTTGTTGATGGGACTAAGTTGGCTGTTGAATCAAAAAGGAAAAGCAGTCTTTACAATTTTCGACAAAGGTTTTGATTTGGCTAGTTTGGTGATGTTAGCAGGAGGTCTGTTTTTAATTTATAAATCCGTAATGGAAATTCATGAAAAATTAGAAGGAGAAGACCTTAATGAGCTAACGAAAAAAAAATCGCACCTTAGTATGACACAAGCAATTGGGCAAATCATGCTTATCGATGCTGTATTTTCTTTCGATAGCATAATTACCGCTGGAGGAACTGCAAAACATTTGTCTATTATGATTACAGCAGTTGTAATTGCGATGATTATTATGTTTTTATTTAGTCCTAAAATTTCAGGATTTATTCATAAACATCCTTCATTAAAAATGCTGGCGCTTTCGTTTTTGGTAATGATTGGGTTGAGTTTAGTGATTGAAGGCTGGGATGCTGAAAAAGCAGAATCACTACACCTTAAAAATTACATTTATTTTGGAATGGCTTTTTCGTTTGGTGTAGAAGTATTGAATATGATCATGCATAGTAGAATGAAAAATAAACGAGTAGTTAGACTTAATGAGCCTGTTTTAGAAGAAGAACAAAACTCAACTCATTAATAATACTGCTGAAAACGATTCTGCTGTTTCGGTTCTTAAACGCTTACCTCCAAGTGTTACGGGCAAAAGTTATGCCTCAAACCATTGAACCAATGTGGCGAGTTAAACAGATAAACCTAAAAATAAAGGAGTAAATAAATACCAAAAAGATAATCTCCAAATGAGTAGATATTAATGAATAAACTTTAGTGAAAATATTTGGCTATGTCAGTTGGGTTCACGTAATATTGCAATATTGCAATATCAAAAATAAGCTAACATTCCAATCAATAACACACCTCAGTAAATAATAAGCAATTAGTTTTAATAACAAAAATTTTCAACTCCTGTTTTCAATATTGGGTAATCCAAAATAAAAAACTAAATCAATCCCGCATTAAGTTTTATAGGATTTTCTTGAAAAAAATTAAAAATTGCGAAAAAAATGAAAAACTCAACACATTAATAATACTGCTGAAACCATTCCTGCTGTTTCCGTTCTTAACCGAGTGTCTCCAAGGGTTACGGGCAAAAAGTTATTTGCTTTTGCCAATTGTATTTCATCCTTTGTGAAATCCCCTTCTGGTCCGATGAGTATAATCGATTGATTGTTTTTTTGTAAAGATGACAATTGTATTTTTTCTTCATCGTTTTCACAATGAGCAATGTACTTCGAAGTTTGACTGCTTAACTTTATTAACTCATTAAATGGGGTAGGTGCTTTCAATTCGGGCAACCATGTCTGTTTGGATTGTAACATGGCACTGATTAAAATCCCATTCATTCTTTCTGTTCTGAAATGTTGTTTCTCTGTTCTACTGCAAATCAATGGAATGATGGTGCTTATTCCAATTTCTGTAGCTTTCTCCAAAAACCATTCAAACCTACTGGCATTCTTTACCAATGAAATGGCAATTGAAATTTCCTTTTCAGGTTTTTTGAAAGATTGGGTTTCTATGTGCTGTACAACACATTTTTTTTTATGATTGTCTACCAATAATGCCGTTACCAAATTTCCTTTTCCATCAGTAAGTTGAATGTGTTCACTAACCTGCATCCTCAATACTTGAGCGATATGCTTGGAGGTTTCTTCACTCAATGTGGTTTCATTGATTTGATGGGTAAAAAAAATAGGCGAATTCATAAACTAAAATGGCAAAAATTAATTATTAAAATGGTCTTCCGTCATCATCCTCATCAAATTCTTCCTCATTCATTTTACTGCCTTTTTGAATAAACATCTTCGCTTCGTTATTGCCACTAGTTTCCGAAATTGCACGCCATTTTCCACCCTCGCCAGGCATGCTAAATCCACCAAAATCCTGTGCACTTTCGTCTTCAATAAACTTCTGAATATGTAACAAAGCCCTAAGTTTGATGACTTCCAAACTACCATTTCTATGTTTTGCAATTTTCACATGGGTTTCTCCTTTATTGCTTTCGCCGTCTTCATTTGCGGTAATCTCGTAGTATTCGGGACGATACAAAAACATAACCAAATCGGCATCTTGCTCAATTGCACCCGATTCCCTCAAATCACTCAACTGTGGCATTTTATTTCCTTCTTTTCTTTTCTCCACCTCACGACTCAACTGAGATAAAGCGATAATTGGAATTTGTAATTCTTTCGCCAAGCTTTTTAAATCTCTAGAAATTTTACTGATCTCTTGTTCACGATTGCTATTTCTATCTGCACTACCGCTCATCAATTGTAGGTAATCGATAATGATGATGCCAACATTGAATTTGTTTTTAAGACGACGACATTTAGCCCTTAGTTCAAAAATATTCAAGGCCGCAGAATCATCAATATAAATCGGCGCTTTACTCAATTTTTCAATTCCTTTTTTATAGAGCTGCTTCATTTCATGCTCTTCAAGCTTTCCCCTTGAAATTTTTTCAAGATGAATCTCACTTTCGGCACTCAATATACGCTGCACAAGCTGTGCACTACTCATCTCCAAACTAAAAAATCCAACTGCTGTAGGTTTCGTAGGATGAAGTGCCGCACTACGAGCAAGGTTAAGCGCAAAGGCAGTTTTACCCACCGAAGGTCTTGCAGCCAAAATAATCAAATCACTATTTTGCCAGCCAAAGGTTAACTTATCTAATGAAGGAAATCCTGTTGGTACACCAGTAATATCTTCTTGACGGTTGCGCATCTCATCAATACGCTTGATGGTTGTAACAATTACATCTTCAATGCTATCAAAGTTTTTACGAAGGTGATTATTGGTAATTTCAAACAATTTAGATTCAGCAGAATCAAGCATATCAAATACGTCTACACTATCTTCATACGCCTCACCAATAATTTCACCACTTATGCGAATCAACTCACGTTGGATAAATTTTTGAACCAAAATACGCGCATGCGATTCAATGTTAGCAGACGATACAACCGAATTGGTTAGTTTGGTTAAAAAATAAGGACCGCCAACAAATTCTAGATCTTCTCTAAATCGCAATTCTTCCACCACAGTAAGCAAATCTATGGGCATACTTTTCACCGCCAAAGCTTGCATGGCTTTAAATATTCGTTGGTGCGTTTCTAAATAAAAGCATTCTGGCTTCAATATTTCTACAACCACATCAAATGCACTTTTTTCTAGCATCACAGCGCCCAATACGGCTTCTTCCAACTCTTTAGATTGAGGTGGAACTTTACCAAAAACCATCGAACCTAGGTCCACACTAGGTTTCTTTTTGAACTTTCTATCCTTGTTAATGTTTGTAATTTCCATCAATATATTTTAATAACGTTAATAAATGTTTAGCGGGTTGGCTAAGGTAAATTCAAAACTTTTAAGAAAGAAACCATTCATTGTAAATCACCCAAGCTTCTATTATTATCCACGCTTAATTAACATCAAAAGTAGCTTATTAACCAGTTATTCACAAGTTTATAAACAAAGCTTTTGTTATCGCCATTGGATTCTGCACATTTTAAACGAGAATATGTTTTTTGACTAAAATAATTTTGCACGTTTTGAAAAAAAATAAAGTTTTATTTTCTCAGAATTTTCCATTTTCTTCTAATATCACTATTGAAAAATGGGTACTGAAATCGTAAAAAACTATCTTTGCCCTGAAATATATTATATACGTCATGACAATCTCTTACAACTGGCTTAGTGAATACTTACCGATCACGCTTGAACCTGAAAAATTATCCGAAATATTAACTTCTATTGGCTTGGAAGTTGAAAGCATGGAAAAAGCGGAATCCATTCGTGGGGGTTTGAACGGATTGGTTGTAGGTGAAGTGATGACTTGCATCAAACATCCGGATTCGGATAAATTAAAATTAACAACAGTAAACGTAGGGCTACCTGAAGTTTTAAATATTGTTTGTGGTGCTTCAAATGTTGCTGTTGGACAAAAAGTAATTGTCGCTCAAATTGGCACAACCATCTATCCAACAAATGGTGAAGCCATTCACATTAAAAAAGCAAAAATCAGAGGCGTTGAAAGTCAAGGTATGATTTGCGCTGAAGATGAAATTGGCGTTAGTGATGATCATGGTGGAATAATTGTACTAGGAGAAGAAGTGGTTGTGGGTTCAACTGCCAAAGAATTATATAATCCTGAGCTTGATTACATTTATGAAATTGGTTTAACACCAAACAGAATGGATGCCATGAGTCATTTGGGTGTTGCTAAAGATGTTTGTGCTTATTTGTCTTATCATCATAAAGAAACTTTCTCTGTAAAACTGCCATTTAATGACGCATTGAATTTTAATGATTCGGCTTCAAATGTAGAAGTGCATATTGAAAATACAGATGCTTGTTTGCGTTACAGTGGCATTTCAATTTTAGGCGTTACCATTGCAGATAGTCCAGATTGGCTTTTAAAAAGAATTAAAAGCATTGGATTAAAACCCATCAACAACATTGTAGACATCACCAATTTTATTTTGCATGAAACAGGCCAACCATTGCATGCATTTGATTTAGATAAAATAACGGGTAAAAAAGTAATTGTAAAAACAGCCGTTGAGCATTCAGTATTTAAAACTTTAGATGATAAAGAAAGGAAATTATTGGCAACAGATTTAATGATATGCAATGAAGTTGAGCCAATGTGTATCGCTGGTGTTTTTGGTGGTTTGGAAAGCGGCATTAAAAATAATACACAAAATATATTTTTGGAAAGTGCATGTTTCGACAAACAATCTATCCGCAAAACGGCTTTGAAACACGATCTTAGAACAGATGCATCAACACGTTTTGAAAAAGGCGTTGATATCAGCAATACACTAGTTGTATTAAAAAGAGCTGCACAATTAATTCATGAAATTGCAGGCGGAACCATTAGCGGAAGCCCAATTGATATTTATCCAAACCCTAAACCAAAAACAATAATTGATTTTGAATTTAGTTTCTTAAAAAAATTAAGTGGTAAAAAATATGAGGCTTCTGATGTGAAGGCGATATTATTAGCTTTGGGTTTTGAATTGCTTGAAGAAACAGAAAGTCAACTTAAGTTAGCAGTTCCATACAGTAAGCCAGACATCAGTATTCCAGCAGATGTGGTGGAAGAAATTATGCGCATTGACGGCTTGGACAACATAGAAATTCCAAGTACAATTACCATTTCGCCATCAATAGAAAAAAACAATCGACCATTTATTTTAAAAGAAAAATTGGCAAACACTTTCGTAGGCATGGGCTTTTACGAAATCTTTACCAACAGCATTACCAATAGCGCATTTTATTCGGAAGAACAATTAAAATCGGGCGTCAAAATGATTAACAGTTTAACCTCTGAGTTAGATATGTTGCGTTTAGACATGTTGCCTAGCGGACTTCAGGTGATAGCACACAACATCAATCGAAAAAATCATCAATTGCGATTGTTTGAATTTGGTAAAACGTATTTTAACAACTGTGAAAATAAATATCAGGAAAAAAACAACTTGGTTATTTATGTTTCAGCAACTTTGGAATCAAACAATTGGCAAAAAAATCAACAATCCGCTGATTTTTACTATTTAAAATCGGTGGTTGAACAGGTTTTAAAAATTGCCGAAGTAAAAAAAATAAGCTCGCAAAAAATTGAACATGCAGATTGGAAATATGGCGTGGAATTGTTGATTGGAAAAAATAAAATCGGATCAATAGGAGAGATTTCAACTTCTATGTTAAAGAAATTCGACATCAAGCACCCGGTATATTTTGCAGAAATAGACATGGATTATGTGTATTCGATGAAAAATAAGTCGGTTCAATATAAAGAGCTGCCAAAATTTCCTACAGTACAGCGCGATTTGGCTGTTGTGGTAAATAAAGCAGTTACTTATGCGCAGTTGGAAAAAGTGGCAAACGCTCAGCAAATAGATCAGATGACTTCGATATCTTTATTTGATATCTTTGAAAGTGAAAAATTGGGTGTCGATAAAAAATCAATGGCATTAAGTTTTACATTTTTGGATGAAGCAAAAACATTAACAGACAAGGAAATCGACGAGTACATTCAAAAAATAATGACTGGTTTTGAAAAACAATTACAAGCTGAAATAAGAAAATAAAATCATTGTCGCAATTAGAAACACATATCAATAGAATAAATAACAAGCTTCAAGAAGTGTTGAAGAACTATGACGCTTTGAAGAAGCAGCATGCGCAACAAGTGGAAACAATCCAAGCGCTTACTGCAGAAAAAAAAGCCCACGAACAGAAAATTAGGTTACTTGAAGAGCAGCAGTATTTATTAAAATCAATGGCTGGCAAATTAGACGAAAAGGAAAAAAAATCATTTGAACAAGCATTGGGGAAATATATTAGAGAGATAGACAAATGCATTGCTATGTTAAGCGAATAAAATTTGGATTATGGCAGAAGAAATGATACCGGTAAATATTTTACTTGCCGACAGAACATATCGGATTAAAACCAGCAGAAATGATGAAGAAATTGTCAGAAAAACAGTTAAGCTCATCAATGATAAAATAATTGAGTTCAAAACCAATTTCTCTGGTAAAGACATGCAAGATTATATTGCCATGGTTATTATTTGGTATGCCACACAAAATGCAAATTTGGACAACCCTTCAGTTTTGATAGAGCAATTAACGGAACGACTTTCTAAAATAGAAGCTCAGTTGGACAAAGCGCTATAAATCTCCATAAACAAAGATTTCCTCCCTGCCCATGATGGATTTTTTAAACAATTCTTTGGTTAACAACAATGATTTGCTTTATTGATTCATAAATTGAATAAAATCTTCAATAAAAATTAATACCTTCGCGCAAAGTTTTTGGATAAAAAACTTAATTTATAGAGCGTGGATTTAATTTAATCAGTTTAAAACAACAAAATTTAATGGAAGCGATAAATATCATTTATATTTTAGTAGCAGCGGTCACGGGTATCGTAGCCGGTAAGTTCATTTTTGCAAAAAACAATAACAAAATAGTTGAAGATGCAAAAGCGGAGGCAGATAAGTTGATTGCAGATGGTAAATCTCAATCTGAAACTTTAAAAAAGGAGAAACTTTTAGAAGCGAAAGAGCAAATTGTTCAAATGCGTGCAGATTTGGATAAAGATGTGCTTCAACGTACCCAAAAAATCAACGAATCTGAAAATCGAATTAAGCAAAAAGAGCAGAGTTTAAATCAGAAAGATGCTAACGTTGAAAAGCAAATCAAAGAAAACGAAGCCATCAAAGAAAATTTAAATCGACAAACGGAGATTGTAAATATTAAAAGAACGGAGCTTGAAAAGCACCAAGAAGAGCATATTCGTCGCTTAGAAAAAGTAGCGGGATTATCTGCCGAAGATGCTAAAAATCAATTGATTGAGAGTTTAAAACAAGAAGCTGAAACACGTGCGCTTGTTTTGCAACAAGAAATTATTGAAGATGCTAAGCAAAAAGCCAATAAAGAAGCTCGTAAGATTGTAATACAAACCATTCAACGTACGGCTGCAGAACAGGCGATAGAAAATTCAATTACCGTTTTCAATTTGGAAAGCGATGAAATAAAAGGATCAATTATTGGTAGAGAAGGACGTAATATCAGAGCTATTGAAGCTGCTACTGGGGTTGACTTAATCGTAGATGACACGCCAGAAGCGATTGTACTTTCTTCATTTGATCCATTACGTAGAGAAATTGCCCGTTTATCATTACAGCGTTTGGTTGCTGATGGAAGAATTCACCCTGCGCGTATTGAAGAAGTGGTAGAAAAAACCAAAAAACAATTGGAAGATCAGGTAATGGATATCGGAGAAAGAACTGCAATGGAATTGGGTATTCATGGTCTACATAAAGAATTGGTAAGAATGGTTGGTCGTATGCGTTTCCGTTCTTCTTATGGTCAAAACTTATTGATGCATAGTCGTGAAACTGCAAATCTTTGTGCAATCATGGCTTCAGAATTGGGCATGAATCCTAAATTGGCAAAACGTGCTGGTTTATTACATGATATTGGAAAGGTTCCAGATGAAGAAACAGAATTGAGCCACGCATTGTTGGGTGCAAAACTTGCTGAGAAATATGGTGAGAATCCAGCTGTTGTAAATGCAATTGGTGCTCACCATGATGAAATGGAAATGAAATATGTAATTTCTCCAATTATTCAGGCTTGTGATGCGATAAGCGGTGCACGTCCTGGGGCAAGAAGAGAAATCATGCAACAGTACATCCAACGTATAAAAGACCTTGAAAATTTAGCTTTGGCATATCAAGGTGTTGAAAAAGCGTATGCTATCCAAGCGGGTAGAGAACTTAGGGTGATTGTAGAGGCGGATAAAGTAACAGATGATGCAAGCGAAAAATTAAGTTTTGAAATTGCTCAAAAAATACAAACCGAAATGACCTTCCCAGGACAAATTAAGGTTACAGTAATACGTGAAAAAAGAGCGGTGAATATCGCGAGATAAAAACAGATTATACAAATTGACAAGGTGTGGACTAGTTAGAAATCGAGTTGATTCAATAATTTTTTAAAAAAAATAAAAAATATTGAACTTCAAACTTTAAACTTCAAACATAAATCCCTACATTTGCCGTCCGTTAAAAAATAAAGATTATGAACGCAATTGATTTTGTACATGAACAAATGTCTACTAAGGCAAATCTTCCTAATTTCAAAGCAGGAGATAACGTTACTGTAAACTATAAGATTCAAGAAGGAAATAAAGAACGTATACAAAGTTTTAAAGGAGATGTTATCAAACGTCAAGGAACTGGTGCTACGGCTACTTTTACTGTACGTAAAATAAGCGATGGTATTGGTGTTGAGCGTTTATTCCCTTTTCATTCTCCATTTATTGAAAGTGTAACTTTGAATAAAGTAGGTAGAGTAAGACGTGCGAAACTTTACTTCTTACGTGAAAGAAGCGGTAAAAGTGCACGTATCAAAGAAAAAAGAATGGCTGTTGGTACAAAAACCAAAAAAGGTTAATACCAATTTTATACTTAATTTAAAAAAGCGAAAATCTTATGGTTTTCGCTTTTTTTATTTGGCGCCGGTTAGCGACGGTTTCCAAACCGGTAACGATTGGCGCCGGCTTCCAAGCCGGTGTCAATAAATTTTTTCAGGTTTCCAAACCGGTGCAATGTGGTAAATTCAGGAAAAAACGGTTGAAACCATTATATATATCCATAAAATTCCCTAACCCACGGTTTAAACCGTGGGCTATGAAAACAAATGTCAACATAACCGTTTCAACGGTTTTTGTTTCTTAACGAGGATTAATTAAACACAATTATTCAATCGATTTAATTTTTTTATTGTCTCATAAGAATATTCTATTTCTCTAAAAGAAAATTGAGTTATCTTTGGCCTTCAATTAAATACTATGACAAATTTGAATCATTTTGATGCACTTTTATTATCAATGCCAGGCGGAAGCGAATGGATTTTTGTTCTTCTTGCTGTTTTGATATTTTTTGGCGGGAAAAAAATTCCAGAATTAATGCGTGGTGTTGGTCGCGGGGTACGTGAATTTAACGATGCGAAAAACAACGTGAAAAACGAAATTCAAGAAGGCATTAATGAGAAAGATGCCAAATAATCTTTCTTAGAAAATATTTTATTTATTTTTATCAGCCGAAGTAAGCACTATGCTCATTTATTGAGTTAATTTGCTTATTTCGGCTTATTTTTTATCCTTTATATTTTTATGTTTCTTTTTCAGTCAATCAAACAATATCAACAAGATTTGTCAACTCAAAAAACAAGTTGTGTTGATGCCGTATCTCATTACCTAAATAAAATTGCTGAAAACAAACACCTCAATGCTTTTGTAGAAATCTTTGCCGAAGAAGCCATTTTAAAAGCAAAACAACTGGATGAAAAAAGAAAATCAGGTTTGCCAATTGGGAAATTACATGGCGTTGTAGTTGCCATAAAAGATGTGATTTGTTATAAAGACCATAAAATAACCGCAGCATCAAAAATCTTAGAAAATTTTACAGCTTCATATAACGCTTCATGTGTTCAGTATTTATTGGATGAAGAAGCCATAATCATTGGAACAACCAATTGTGATGAATTTGCCATGGGCAGCAGCAATGAAAATTCTGCGTATGGCAATGTTTTAAATGCAAAAGACAATTCTAAAGTTCCTGGTGGCTCATCTGGTGGAAGTGCCGTTGCCGTTCAAGCGGATTTGTGCATGATAAGCTTGGGCAGCGACACCGGCGGATCAGTAAGGCAACCCGCAGATTTCTGTGGCATAATCGGCTTAAAACCTAGCTATGGATGTATTTCACGCCATGGACTAATCGCCTACGCATCTTCTTTCGATCAAATTGGCATATTTGGAAAAAATATACATGATGTTGCCATAGCTTTAGAAGTGATGAGTAAAGTGGATGATTTTGACAGCACCATGAATCAGAAAAATTTTTGCGTTGATGTCAGCACTAATTTTAATGATCCGGAGAAAAAATACAAAATTGCCATTTTCAAAGATGTCATGCATCATTCTTTTTTGGATAAAGAAATCAAAGAAAATATTTTTAATACCATTGTTTCCCTAAAAGAAATGGGGCATGAGTTTATTGAAATGGATTTTAAAGAAATCGAGTATGTAGTACCTACTTATTATGTGCTTACAACAGCAGAAGCCAGCAGTAATTTATCGAGATACGATGGGATTAAATTCGGACATACCACCTCAGAAAAAGTTTCGAATTTAAATGAATACTACATCAAAAACCGAACAGAAGGATTTGGAATGGAAGTGAAAAAAAGAATACTGTTGGGCAATTTTGTGTTAAGCAGTGGATATTATGATGCCTATTTTCAAAAAGCGCAGCAAGTAAGGCAAATGCTGGTCAATAAAACATCTGAAATATTTAAAACTTGCGATGCCATTTTAATGCCTACTAGTCCGGGCACTGCTTTTGCCATTGGTGAAAAAAAGAAAGATCCTATTGAAATGTATTTGGCAGATATTTTTACAGTGTTTGCTAATCTAGCAGGAATTCCCTCCGTGGCGTTGCCAATGTATCAACATAGCAACGGAATGCCATTTGGTTTGCAAATACTTACCAATAGAAATGAGGAAAAAAAACTCATCAGTATTTCAGATTTATTACTCAATCAATAATGCGTGTAATATCATTTATAATTCTTTTATTATTTTTTTCAGAAGCGTTCTCGTCTCCGAAAACAATCGCATTTAAAAAAAACTTTACCGATACATCAATTAATATTTCCTTTGAAGACAGTTTAATTCATGCTTTGTATGAAAAAAATAGTTTGCCCAAATCTGATGATTTAATCGCAATAAATCATTACACGAAACAAGGTTTCAAAGACTTATTCTCACAATTTAATTACAACACATTAATTCCGTATTCCAATCAAGTAAATCCGCATGCAGAACCATACATGCAAGACTATTTGAAAAAGCATTCAAAGTATTTGTATCAAATGCGCAGTACAGCGATTCCTTATTTTAATATTATCGAAAATATTTTTAAAGGGTATGGATTACCTCCCGAAATGAAATATTTAGCTGTAATAGAAAGCGGATTAAAAACGAATGTAACCAGTTGGGTTGGTGCAGCTGGTCCATGGCAATTTATGCCAGAAACCGGCATTCAATATGGCCTTGTAGTAAATAAATACCAAGATGATAGAAGAGATTATTTTAAAAGCACAAGAGCAGCAGCTTTGATGTTGTTAGAATTATATGCGCAATATCACGATTGGCTTTTGGTAATTGCTGCGTATAATGGAGGTTCGGGTAGAGTAAATTACGCCATAAAAAAAGCCAACAGTAAAAGTTTTTGGGACTTACAATATTATCTACCAGAAGAAAGTAGAAATCATGTAAAAAAATTCATTGCCACGCATTTTGTAATGGAAGGTCAAAATTTCAATTCAAAAACGAATGAGACAAACAATAAATTAAATGATCAAGAAATTGAAAATAGTGTTGTAGAACTAATAACTGGCAAATTCATTGCTTCGATATTATCTCAACGTTTAGTTATGGATACCAAAACTTTTGAAAAGTATAATCCAAATTTCGACCAAACATTATCTAACGCTGGTGAATATGCGCTGCGGTTATCAGTTGCAAAAATGGAATTGTTTAAATCGACTAAATATGAAATTCTGAATGCTTGTATTCAGTTTTTGATGGAGAATTGATTGTAGATTATTCTTTTGAACCACAGAAACACAAAGGTTTTTTTGACACGAAGGCACGAAGACGCAAAGACACGAAGTTTTTTGTTTCACGCAAAGCGCGCAAAGGAGCAATGGTGCAAAGGGGAAAATACTTCCAACCTTTTCAACGCATTGAACGCATTGAACTTTTTGAACCTTTTTTTCGAACCCCAAAGAATACTTAATTCAACTAATTTTTCAAAACACGTTCTATGGCAGATATTTTCACATTCGTTTCTTCAAATTCTTGTAATGGATTGCTATTAATGGTAATTCCTCCGCCAGCAAAATAAGACAATTGCTTTTTGGTTTGATTGTAAAATAAACTGCGGATTA
The DNA here is from genome assembly GCA_947450165.1 of Chitinophagaceae bacterium. GTDB lineage: Bacteria > Bacteroidota > Bacteroidia > Chitinophagales > Chitinophagaceae > Ferruginibacter. Next base: position 3,688 of record CANFUJ010000032.1, on the reverse strand, counting down.
TCACATTAAAATCAAAATCACCATCAGGAGTGATATATCCAATTGTACCCGAAAAAAGTCCTCTTGGAACGGTTTCGTATTTTTCAATTAACTCCATTACTTTTTTCTTTGGTGCTCCTGTCATCGATCCCATTGGGAAGCAGGCATCTACAATTTCGGTCCAATGCATTGATTTATCTACATTTCCAGCAATTGTACTGATCATCTGATGTACTTGAGGGAAACTATAAATTTCAAATAATTCCTTAACCGTTACAGAACCTTCGGTAGAAATTTTACTTAAATCATTTCTGACCAAATCCACAATCATTACATTTTCACTTCTTTCTTTTGGCGAATTTTTAAGTTTGCTTTTTAATTCCTCGTCTTTATCAATATTTGTTAAATCGCGTCTACTCGTTCCTTTAATTGGCTGCGAAATAACAGCATCCCTAGTCTTTTTTAAAAAACGTTCCGGGCTTGAACAAATACAATACTTATCAGACAATTTATAAAAAGCAGCAAATGGATTTGGTGAAAATGTTTTAAGTTGTTGATATAAATAAGTAGGATTTACCTCAACTTCATTTGAAAAAAAATGTCGACAAAAATTTATTTCATAACAATCGCCACGTTGAATATGCGCTAAAATGGTTTTTAATTTTTCAAGATATTCTTCTTGAGTATGATCTGGTTTGCAAATGATTTGTGCAGAATTTTTCTGTGAAATATCGGCTGATTGCAGTTCAATTTCTTGAAAGATTTCTTGCGTGCTCTGCTTTTTATTTGAAGAAATGCGAACTTGATTTTTGGAAACAGAAACCATTATTTCTGGCTGAAAAAAGTATGCCGCAGGAAAACCAGTTTCGTTTTTTTGGGAAGATGGGTAATTGATATGACCGAATAGCCAACCTGGATTGTTTTGGGCAAATGATTTTAAGTTGTCAAATAAGTTATCGTTTGATAATTCTATGGATGCATTAGCACCAACAGCAAGCATACATTCAAATGCAGGTTGTTCAAAATTGTAGTTATTATTATCTAAAAAACAAAAAATGTTGAATTGATTAGCCCAATTCAACATTTTTATTTTAAATATTTCTGTATTATCTACAAAAAAAGTATCGTGTATTGTTTGATTCAATTTATTTAAAAGTCATCGTCATCAAATCCACCATCTCCCATATCATCATCAAACAAACCTAAATCTTTGAAATCGTCATCAAAATCATCATCAGCTTTTGATGGTTTTTTTCCAGACGTAGGTGCTTTTTTATTTTTTGATTTTGGAATATCAAATTCTTCGAAGTCAGGATCCCAATCATCACTATCTTCTGGGTTTTCCCAATCATCTTTAACATCTACATCATCATCGTCGTCGTCATCATCGTTTGATGATTTTTTTGAAGATGATTTTTTTGATTTTGGATTTTCTTCAAAATCATCGTCATCATCATCTTCTTCAGATTTTGATTTTGCTGAAGATTTCTTTGGCGCCTCTTTTTTTGGGGCAGCAGATTTTGTTGTTGTCTTTTTTTCGCTTTCTTTTTTTGTTGCCATTTCTATACAGGATTAGTTATGTAAAATTTCCAAGAGATTTTTAAATAGCCAAATATTTTTGCAAGTTTTTTTAAAATATTTTATGCAACAATCAGTTGTTCTCGTCCTGGACCATTGCTGATGTATTTCACTTCAACATTTAGATAAGCATTGATGAATGAAATATAGGTTTTCATTTCTTCAGGCATTTCTGAAATGTTTTTTATAGCAGAAATATTTTTCTTCCAACCTTTAAATGATTGATAAACGGGTTTTAAATCTAGGTTATGCATTTGAAAAGGCACCTGCATTGACTCAACACCATTAACAAGATAACCTTTGCAAACTTCAAGCGTGTCTAATTCATCCATTATATCCGCTTTTGTCATTACAATTTGTGTAACACCATTAATCATGCAAGCAAAATTTAAAGCCACCAAATCAATCCATCCACAGCGTCTAGGCCTGCCTGTTGTGCTTCCAAATTCATTTCCTATTTTCCTTAAAAATTCGCCTTTATCATCAAATAGTTCGGTAGGGAAGGGACCGCTACCAACACGTGTACAATATGCCTTAGTGATACCGATTATTTCTTTGATTTTTTGAGGTGCAATGCCTAAGCCAGAGCAAACGCCAGCAGAGATAGTATTGCTACTTGTTACAAAAGGGAAGGTGCCAAAATCAACATCAAGCATACTTCCTTGCGCACCTTCAGCAAGCACGCGCATGCCCTTGTTTATTTTTTCGTTAATAAAATATTCTCCGTTTACAATTTTGAAACCTTTAATGAATTCTATGGCTTCAAAAAATGCATTTTCCCATTCTGTAATTTCTTCTTGAAAATCAAAATTGCCCAACAATTGATAATGCTTCGAACGTAGTTTGTTATACATCTCCATAAAATCGGGATGTAAAATATCGCCCACGCGCAATCCATTTCTTCCGGTTTTATCCATGTATGCCGGTCCAATGCCTTTTAGCGTACTTCCAATTTTATCTAATCCTTTTGAAAGCTCACTTGCTTTATCCAACGCTCTATGTGTAGGTAAAATTAAGTGTGTTCTTTCGCTGATGAAAAGATTCTTTTTATAATCAACACCAAATGCAGCTACTGCCTCACATTCTTTTTTAAATGTCACCACATCTAATACTACGCCATTGCCAATAAGGTTAATTTTATCTTGATGGAAAATACCACTTGGGATTTGATGTAATACCACTTTTTTATCGCCTATATATAGGGTGTGACCTGCATTTGGTCCTCCTTGAAAACGAGCAATAACGTCGTAGTTTTTTGCAAAATAATCTACGATTTTCCCCTTCCCCTCATCTCCCCATTGTAAACCTAAAATAACATCTACCATTGTGTGTTTTTTTCTAAAATTCTAATTGAAAATATTTTAAAACTGAAATGCGAGAATAAAATTACATGGAAAAGTAGCATTAATTTAATTACGCTACTTTTAAAATACCCATTTTAGTAACATTAAATTTATTTTCTGCGTATTCCAAAGTAACATTGAATTCTGTGATTTTTTTTGAAGGCAATTCAAACATGGCATCTGTTAAGATTCCTTCGCAAATGCTTCTTAATCCTCTAGCTCCTAATTTATATTCCAATGCTTTTTGAACCATAAATTCAAAAACAGCTGGATCGAAAGTTAGTTTAATGCCTTCCATTTCAAACAAACGGATAAACTGTTTAATTAAAGCGTTTTTGGGCTCTGTTAAAATGCTTCTTAATGTAAGTACATCCAATGGATTTAAATAAGTAACCACTGGTAATCGACCTAATAATTCAGGAATTAATCCGAATTGTTTTAAATCTACTGCATTGATAAATTGCAAAAGATTGTCTTGTTGATAATCTTGTAATTCTTTATTCACATTAAATCCGATGGCATTTGTATTGATTCTTTTTGCAATAATTCTATCGATACCATCAAAAGCACCACCACAAATAAAAAGTATATTTTGCGTATTTACTTTCACCATTTTTTGTTCGGGATGTTTTCTGCCACCTTGAGGCGGAACCAAAACTTCAGCACCTTCTAAAAGTTTCAATAACCCTTGTTGAACGCCTTCTCCGCTTACATCTCTTGTGATTGAAGGGTTATCGCTTTTACGCGCAATTTTATCAATTTCATCAATAAAAACAATTCCTCTTTCC
>CANFUJ010000031.1 GCA_947450165.1 Chitinophagaceae bacterium | reverse complement strand
CATAATGGATATTTTGTACATGCAAGCACTAAATATGGGGTTATGATTAGCAGTTTAAATGAAGGATATTATAACCAACGATTTATTGGAGCTGGAAGGGTGGGGGGATAAAGAGGTTTAAGACGTTCAAGAGGTTTAAGACGTTCAAGAGGTTTAAGACGTTTAATAGGTTGGAAATATGTAAAGCTTTAAAATTTTCTACTTATTTATGCGAGATATTTGATTTTTGATTCCAGATACTGGGTTGCTAACAAAACCCAATGAACATTGGTGAAATCGCCACATCGAAAGACAAAAATTCCCAACCTTTTGAACGTATTGAACGCATTGAACCTTTTGAACATCTCAAACTTCAAAAACCTCACAAACCTCACAAACCTCTTTATCCCACATACTCCCTCATATACGCATAATGCGAATTGAGTTCTCCATTTTTTATGATGGTTGCTTTGTCGATAATTTCACTGTTTCCATCAATGATGTCTTTTAAAACATGCTTGATGAGTTGTTGTCCAAAATATCTACTCGCATCTCTTGGGAGTTCGTTCGGCAGATTGCCAACAGCCATGATGTCGATAGAATTTTGTTGGTATGGGGCTGTTTTTTCCATGCTTAATTTATCTACGCCATAAACAGGGTCTTCGATTGTGGAATCTCCTAAGTTACAAGGGATAGAACCATACATATCATCAGTAATATCAGCAATGGTTTTGATTTTAAAATTAGGTTGATTTATGGCTTCTTTTTCAAACAGACGTGGAATGTCATGATCCCAATAAATGCCATTCATTAAAATGTCAGTATGCGGAATATATTGATCAAATGTGCAATTGTAATTAGAAGGATTTGTGTGAAAATCAGTTCTATTATAATTGTTGGTTTCTTTATGTTGGTATAAGTCTCTACCTTTTAAATGAACATAAACAGGATAAGGGAATTCTTTTTCTAAATATTCGTCTGGTTCTACTTCATGGATGCCCAGAAGGTTCATGATTTCAAGTACGCCATGAGCAACCCTACCGCTACCTGTTACCGCTATTTTAATAGCTGGAATTTTTAAGCCAAAATAGGTGTGAATTAAATCATTAAAACTTTTACTTGAATTTATTTTGTCTAACTTAAATTCACCGGTTCTGTTTCCATAAGCCATTATGCCATTGTGTGCGCCCACAACACCTGCAAAAAAACCAAATCCAATAATGCGTTTTCCATCTTCATGTTCAAGGCATTCATAATCAATTAAAGTAATGTTTTTAGCAATGATTTCCTTGATTAGTTTTTGATTATATGGTTGTAATTTTTTGGTATGAGAGAAGAATAGATAAGTTTTATTTGGGATAAGCATTTCTAAAGGAACTTCTTTAATGCCCAACAAAATATCACAATCGCTTATATCTTCTTTTACTTCAATACCTGCAGAAATATATTCTTTATCTGAGTAACAGCGGTCGTTTGATTTTTGAACGTAGACCTCAATACCCTCCTGAGTTTTGTTGATGAATTTGCATTGGGCAGGCGTAAGCGCAACCCTATTATCAGAAGGGATTTTGCCTTCTTTAATTAGTCCGAATTTTAGCATTGGTTTTTATTTGAGGGCAATTTACATTTTAAAATGAATTTTGGGATGCCTAACTTTGAAAAATGAATTATTTTGAACTTTTTGAATTTGAGATTGCGCCAATTGTTGATAAATCTTTATTGACGAAAAAATTCCTTCAATTACAGAAGAAGTATCATCCAGATAATTATTCATTATCAGACGAAAATGAGCAAAATCAATCATTGGAAATGTCATCACTTATTAATAAAGCATTTGCTGTGTTTAAAGATGATTTAAAAACAATAGGATATTTTTTAGAGATAAAAGGGTTGATTTCAGAAGATGAGAAATATCAATTGCCATCGGCTTTTTTAATGGAAATGATGGAAGTAAACGAGCAGATTGATGAAGGTGATTTTAAGATGTCATCTCTTGATGGCATTCAACATGAGTTGGAGCAAGAAATTCAATTTCTAATGCAAAAAAAAGCTTCGGATTTTACAGAACAAGAGCTAATACGCATAAAAGAATTTTATTACAAGAAAAAATACTTAAAAAGGATTTTGGATAGATTAACTGATTGATGTAATATTGTGCTCCGTTTGAAGATTTATTATTCAAATGGATGCGTAAAAAGTTGCCCATGTGGCGGAATTGGTAGACGCAGCAGACTCAAAATCTGCCATTCGCAAGGGTGTGAAGGTTCGATTCCTTTCGTGGGCACCAAAAGTCAGAACGAGAATGAAAGCGAGAGCAATCATGAAGTTCTGACTTTTTTTTGCGCTCATTCTATTTCTCGCTATGATAAGATTTTAAAATCTTCTACACTTACTAATTTTAAGTGCAACAAACCAGCAATAATGTTGTTTTTTTTATGCGTATAAATCAGCCGCCAGTGTTTGAAGATTTTTCCAATTGATGTCATAAGAAAACAAACTTATTGTGATATGAAGTAGAAAAAGTGCTATTCAATATTTTATGTATTAATATGGTTTGTTTTTGTTAAAATGTTTTAGCCTTAATTATCTTTTCTGGTTGGGATTGAACTGTTTTTTTATCAATTGTATAACGAACGCTGAATGCCTAATTCTAATCCCCTTAATTCTGCCAACCCCTTTAATCTGCCAATTGCGCTATAACCTGGGTTTGTTTTTTTATTTAAATCATCCAGCATCTGGTGTCCATGATCTGGTCTCATGGGTAAACTGATTTTTCTATCATTCATTATGTGTACAATTTCTTTTACAACACTGTACATATCTACATCTCCGGATAAATGATCTGCCTCGAAAAAATTTCCTTCTTCATCACGCTTTGTGCTTCTGAGATGAATGAAATGAATATGATTGCCCCATCGCTTTACCATTCCACTCAAATCATTATCTGCTCTAACACCTAATGAGCCCGTACAAAAACATAAGCCATTTGCTGGTGATGGAAAGGACTCAATCAAATCTTTTACATCTTGCTCTGTGCTCACAATTCGTGGTAATCCCAAAATTGGAAATGGAGGATCGTCGGGATGTATGGCCATTTTTAATCCCAATTCTTCTGCAATTGGGACGATTTTTTTTAAAAAGAAAAATAGGTGTGTTTTTAATTTGACAGCATCAATGTTTTTATAATGATTTATCGCTTCCAGCATTTCTGAAAATGTAAATTTCTCTTCACTGCCTGGTAATCCTTGTAAAATCGAATTTGATATTACTTGTTTTTCAAATTCATTCATTGTTGAGAATCGAATTTTTGCTTTATCGATTTCTTTTTGAGCATAATCATCAGCAGCATTGGGTCGTTTTAATATAAACAAATCAAAAGCAATAAATGCTGATTTTTCGAAGCGAAGTGCTAGGCTTTTATCAGGCATTTCAAACGCTAAGTTGGTGCGCATCCAATCCAAAATCGGCATAAAATTATAAGTTACCACTTTAAGTCCGCATGCTGCAACATTCCTTAAACTCTGTTTGTAATTTTCGATCCAGTGTAGAAAATTATTGTTTTGTTTTTTGATGTCTTCATGTACCGGTAAACTTTCAATTACTGTCCATGTTAAGCCTGCTGCTTCAATTTGAGCTTTTCTTTTATTGATTTCTTCTATTGACCACACTTCGCCAATGTCTACATGATGAAGTGCAGATACAACACCTGTGCAACCCGCCTGTCTTATATCCCACAAACTTACTGGATCATTAGGGCCAAACCACCTCATGGTTTGCTCCATAAAATATTTATCACGCATCATTTATTTTTTGTATGCTCTAAATTATAAAATACTGTTGAAAATAGCATCCGTTTTTTATTTAAACAGGAATATCTCCAACAAATTATAGCATGCACTTTTATTTAATCATTTAGGATTACAATTATAAAAAATCCCGACAAAAAGCGTTGCCATAAATAAAACTATCAAAAGACATTTTTTGTTTGTAGATGAATTCGAATCAGAAATTATCAAGAATCTCAGTTTTAAAGGCCAAACACAATCTAACAAAATCATTAATTATTACCTCTAATCATTCAAAATATATACATTTGATTTACAACAAAATCATTTTAATGATAAGAATCCATTTTTTTATCCTTTTTCTTTGCTTTTTTTCTCATTGTTTGATGGGGCAAACACCTTTGAAATTATCCCTGCAAAATAATTATACCTACACAGAATCATTTTCAGATATCAATAATTGGGTTTTTAGTACGGTCACTCCAGTTGATGGGACATTCACAGGAGGGGTAGGCGCTTCTTGCTGGAAGGGTTGCGTTACACAGTTTACTGGTACAATTCCCGAAGGGAAAAAAATTACAACAGCTTCAACTGCCTTCACATCAGGGATAACTGGTGGAGTTCAGAAAGGCACAGGTTCTATTGCACTTCTTTCAACGGGTGCGACTGATAATACCGGATCAGTTGCATTTGATTTATTTCTTGATTTTACAGGTTTAAATGCAGGGACGCTAAGTTTTGATTGGAGTACAATTATTAATAGTACTGGTAATAGGAATGCCACCTTGAAAGTTTACTCAACCATTGATGGAAATACTTTTACTGATTTATCTGCAGCGCAAGTTTTGAATGTTAGTAATGGTGTAGTTGTATCAGGTAGTATTGTAAACGTAAACTTACCAAGTGATTTTAATAATTCTGCCACAGCAAGATTAAGGTTTTATGTATTTAACGGAGCTGGCGGCACTACTGGCTCTAGACCAAAAATCAATATCGACAATGTAAACATTACGGCATATGCCAACACTCAATGTGCCACACCATTAACGCAGCCCACTTCAATTTTATTTTCTACAATAGGGAGTAATAATGTCTCTGGGGCTTTTAATGCAGCTTCATTGGGAGCAGACAAATATCTAATGGTACTAAGTGCAAATAATGCACAAACCATAACACCAATTGACAATACCGTTTATTCAATCGGAGATAATTTAAATGATGCTGTTGTTGTATCACTTGATGACAGCTTAACTTTCAATATTTCAGCTTTAAGTTCGTCTACGATTTACTATCTCTATGTTTTTTCATACAATGATTTATGTAATGGTGGCCCTAAATATAATTCCGTAAATCCATTGACCGTTTCTTTTACAACCACTTCTGGTATCTTGCCTTGTGTTACACCAACAACACAGCCATCAAGTTTTATTTTTAGTAGCATAACACCGAATGGTTTAATCGGTAGTTTTAGCACCTCATCCGGAACAAATGAATATTTAATTGTAAGAAGCAATTCTTCCACTTTGAATGCTTTACCTACAAATACGATAACATTTAATTCGAAAGATTCGCTTGGTGGTGGAATTGTAGTGTATCGTGGCCCAAGTAATTCATTTGTAGAAGATTCTCTTCTTGCTTCAACCACTTATTTTTATCATGTATTTTCAATCGTTTCTCAAGATTGCAGTTTTGGGCCTGTGTATAACACAATAAATCCTTTAGTTGGCTCTGCTACTACACTTTCAAATGTTGCCGTTTGTAATGTGCCAAATAATCAGCCAACAAATTTGGTTTTAAATGGAGACAATAGTAGTGTGTCTGGCACATTTTCAACCAGTGCAAATGCAGATTCATATCTTGTATTGTATAGTACGTCTAATGGTTTAACACAACTTCCAGTAAATGGAGTTTCATACAACTCAGGTAGTACAATTGGGAGTGCTTTTGTTTTGTCTAATTCCACAAGTAATTCTTTTATCAAAAATAATTTGACGGCATCCACAACGTATTATTTTTATGTTTTTGCCGAAAATGCTTTTTGTTCAGGTGGTCCCAAATACAATACAATTTCACCTTTATCATTAAGCTTTACAACAGCTGCTTCAGGTACCTATAATTTTTATTATGGCAATCTTCATGCCCATTCAAGTTATTCGGATGGGAACAAAGACAGTACTGCTTTTACGCCTGCTAACGATTATGCATATGCGAAAAATTCGCTAGGTATGGATTTTTTAGGTATTTCAGAACATAATCATGCTGGTGCAGGGATGAGTATCAACGACTGGCCATTAGGAGTTGCTCAAGCAAATGCGGCTACAACATCTACATTTGTTGGGTTGTATGGTCAAGAGTGGGGCGTAATTAGTAATGGTGGACATATCTTAATTTATGGAATCGATTCATTAATTGGGTGGGAAGCGAATAACTATCAAATTTATGTGGCTAAAAGTGATTATACTGGTCCCAATGGATTGTTTAGAAAATTAAATGCAAATAGTAATGCTTTTGCCACTTTCGCACATCCTGATGGAACGGATTATAACAATATTTCTAATTTAAGTTTCAATAATGCTGTAGATAGCTCTGCTGTTGGTTGTGCAGTGGAAAGTGGTCCGGCATTTTCAACAAGTACTACTTATAACGACTATCCCACATCAATGTCTTTTCTTGGTTATTATACCAAAATGCTTTCTAAAGGATATCATCTTGGGCCATTGATGGATCATGATACACACTATACAAACTTTGGTAGAGCAAACGAAAATCGATTGGTGATATTAGCGCCTTCACTGACGAAATCGAATTTAATTGCAGCGATGAAAGCGAGAAGGTTTTATGCAACAGAAGATATAGATACCAAAATAAATTTTACCGTCAACAATCAAGTGATGGGATCTGTATTTTCTGGTAATGCAGTACCTGTAATAAATATTGTTGGCACTGATCCGACTGCGCCAGTAGGAGCCGTTAAGAATATTAAGTTGATGTATGGAATTCCAGGTAGCGGAGTGTTGCCAATTCAGCTAAGCAGCAGTACAACTGGAACGTTAGCGTATTCGCATACTTCATTAGCCATTGGAACCTCTGTTTACTATTATGTAGATATGACAATAAATGGAAAACGTTCAATATCTGCGCCTATTTGGTACACAAAAACCAATGTGGTTACACCATCTGTTTCAATCAGCACGCCATTGTCTATTACTGAATCAAACTTAAATGGAAATGTAATTGATGTTATTTTATCAAATGAAACTTTTGTAAATTTTTCAACGAATCCTACTATTGCAAATCCTTCATCTTTTACGTTAAATAATGCACCAGCAGGTACTTCAATCAGTTCGGTACAATTGACATCTGCTACTACTGCAAAAATAACTTTGCTGTTTAATCAAACCGATTTTGACCAGAGTATTTCTAATTTCAGTATTTCAATTTCAGGGTCGATACTAACCTCTGCTGTTGCTAGAACAAGTAATGTATTGGCTATAACTTCACTCGTTGAAATATTAAATATTAGCAGCATCACCAGTTTTGGGAAACAGCGTTTAGCCACTTCTGCTTCTGAGAAAGTTTATTATGTTTCAGGTTCTTCTTTAACAGGAAACGTAATCATCAATGCGCCTACAGGATTTTTAATTTCCACTACGTCAAATGCAGGTTATGCAAATTCAATTTCACTTGCTCCCAATGCGGGTGTTTTAAATTCAACGGCTGTTTATGTTGTGTTCGCTCCACCAGGATTGAATGTGTATAATTCTAACGTTTCTAATGCTTCTCAAAATGCAGTTACAAAATATTTGCCTGTTTCTGGATATGCATACATTACGGATACAGCTTGTAATGCTTATTTATGGAATGGTGTAACGTACACAACTTCTGGTGAAAAAACTTTTACAACATTAGGTTCAGGCGGTTTGGATTCAACGGCTACTTTGTTGCTGACCATAAACAATTGCAGCACATCATTGCATCTGAAATTATTTTTAGAAGGTTATTATAATGGAAGCCAATCTATGAGAAGCCCATTGTATACTTTGGGTTTAGCAAATCAAATCGATGAAACTGATAGTATAGAATTGAATTTATGGAGCCCTGCTAATTTGAGTAACCTACAACCCAATTTTTCAATAAAAGGAATTTTGCAATCGAATGGGAATGCTTATTTCAGTATACCTGCCGGATTTTTTGGTCAGTTATATTATTTGGCAATTAAACATCGGAATAGTATAGAAACATGGAGCTCTTCACCAATACTCATACAGAATACAACGTTTTATGATTTTTCAAGTAACATTACTGCTGCATTTAATGATGGAATTAACCCGCCACTAAAATATTCAATTGATAATGTTCATTTGATTTATTCGGGAGACATTAACCAAGATGGCGCAATAGATATTTTTGATATGCAAGTTGCAGAAAATGCAGCTACCAATTTTGAATTTGGATATATTGTATCTGATTGCAATGGAGACGGAAGTGCCGATATTTTTGATTTGCAAATTATTGAAAACAACGCGACATTATTTATTTTTAATGCTAGGCCATTTTAATCGAAATTAACCTTTAACGTTTTAATATTTCAGTTGACTGAATAGTTCAATATATTTTTATAATTTGCACCTCTTAATTTAAAAATGCAGTTCGTATTTTTAAAAATGAATCAAATGCTGTATGAAAATTAAATCATTACTTGCAAAACCATTTGCTAAATTCGTTCATAAGCAAATTAAAAAAGGGATGCTTACTGCTGTTGAAGATCAGCATATAATTTTTCAACAGTTGATTAAATCTGCCTCTAAAACAGATTTTGGGAAAGATCATAATTTCGAAAAAATTAAATCTCATGCCGATTTCGTAGCTCATATTCCTATTAGAGATTACGAGCAATTTAAACCATATATCGAAAAAGTAAAATCAGGTAAACATAATGTTTTGTGGAAAGGGTTGCCTATTTATTTTGCCAAAACAAGTGGCACAACAAGTGGTGTAAAGTATATCCCTATTACTAAAGAATCTATACCAAATCATATCAATACGGCCAGAAACGCGCTTTTGTGTTATATGGCAGAATCAGGGAATACAAAGTTTGCTGATGGAAAACTCATTTTTTTAAGTGGTTCGCCCGAGCTTGAACGAATTGGAGATGTACCCACAGGAAGATTAAGTGGCATTGTAAATCACCACATTCCCAAATACCTGAGGTCAAATCAGTTGCCGAGTTTCGAAACCAATTGCATTGAAGATTGGGAATTGAAATTAGACCAGATTGTAGCAGAAACTATAAATCAAGACATGACATTAATAAGCGGAATACCGCCTTGGATGCAAATGTATTTTGATCGTTTGGTAGAAAAATCAGGCAAAAAAATAGGTGACCTGTTCCCTAATTTTAGTGTGATGGTTCAGGGTGGTGTGAATTATGAGCCGTATAAATCAAAACTTATTGAAACAATTGGAAGAGATATTGATACTATAGAATTGTTTCCTGCTAGTGAAGGATTCTTTGCTTTTCAAGATTCCTTAAATACACAAGGGATGTTGTTGAATACAAACAGCGGTATCTTTTTTGAATTCATTCCAGTAAATGAAATAGGGAACGAGAATCCAACGAGATTAATGCTTAAAGATGTGGAGCTCGGCGTGAATTATGCATTGATTATTAGCAGTAATGCCGGATTATGGGCATATAGCATTGGAGATACTGTAAAGTTCGTATCACTTGAGCCTTATCGAATCATTGTCAGTGGAAGAATAAAACATTTTATTTCTGCATTTGGGGAACATGTTATTGGCGAAGAAGTAGAATCAGCGATGCTTTCGGCTTGCGCATCCATGAATGTAAAACTCATTGAATTTACGGTTGCACCTTTTGTTAGTAATGATGATTCCAAAAGTTACCACGAATGGTTTATTGAATTTGAAAATGAGCCTGCAGATTTAAATGCATTTGCTTTGCTCATTGATGATCAATTACGAAAGAAAAATGTGTACTACGACGATTTGATTACTGGAAATATTTTAGATCGATTGAAGATTTCAGTGGTTCAAAAAAACGGATTTGTTGATTTTATGAAAAGCATCGGCAAGTTGGGCGGACAAAATAAAGTACCCAGATTATCCAACGATAGAAAAATTGCGGATGGGCTTAAGGAATTTGTAGTGAAATAGATAACAAATATTAACAACCCTTTTTTCAAAGAAGTATAAATAAATAAGCCATCTCCAATAATTCATTTAAATTGCGTTACTTATTTTACTAAAAACTTATATTTTTCATGTCTATTGAAATGCCCAAAAAAAGAATTGCCATTTTTGGATCTACAGGTTCAATTGGTACGCAGTCATTAGAAGTGATTAAAGCAAATCCTGATGCATTTGAGGTAGAGATTCTAACGGCGCACAACAATGCGGAATTGCTTATTAGTCAGGCTTTAGAATATAGTCCCAATGCAGTTAACATTGTAAATGAGGATAAATATGAAATGGTAAAATCGGCGCTTGCCGGAACAGATATAAAAGTTTTTAGTGGAGAATTAGCGCTTGAAGAGCTCGCAGATTTTGATTCTTATGATGTCATGATTGCAGCTATTGTGGGATTTGCAGGTCTTAAACCTACTTTAAAGGCAGTTGAAAAAGGAAAAGTTATTGCGTTAGCCAATAAAGAAACCCTCGTTGTAGCTGGCGATATCGTGATGCAAAAAGCACTTGAAAACAAGGCGCCAATCATTCCTGTAGATAGTGAACATTCGGCAATTTTTCAATGTCTAGTTGGGGAGTCGCGAAACCCAATTGAGAAAATAATTCTTACAGCAAGTGGTGGTCCATTTTTAGGTAAAAAGCCCAACTTTCTGGTTAATGTAAAGCGTGATCATGCTTTACAACATCCCAATTGGAGCATGGGCGCTAAAATAACGGTAGATTCTGCAACCCTTATGAATAAAGGGTTAGAAATGATAGAAGCAAAATGGTTGTTTAATTTAAAGCCCGAACAAATTGATGTGGTGATTCATCCTCAAAGCATTATACACAGTATGGTTCAGTTTGAAGATGGTAGCATAAAAGCACAAATGGGTTTGCCAGATATGAAGCTCCCTATTCAATACGCTTTAGGTTTTCCTCAGCGGATTAAAAATGATTTCCCAAGATTGAATTTCAAAAAATATCCAACCTTTAATTTCGAAGAGCCAGATTATAAAACATTTCGTAATCTTGGTTTGGCAATTGATGCTTTACAAAATGGAGGAAACAAAGCTTGTGTTTTAAACGCTGCCAATGAAATTGCGGTGTGGGCATTTCTAAAAAATAGAATTGGATTCCTTGATATTACAGCAGTGGTTGAAAAAACAATGGATGCCATTTCTTTTATTAAAAATCCAACTTTACAAGAATATTTTGAAAGCGATGCCGAGGCACGTAATTTTGCCGCAACCCTATTAAAATTGTAATTAAAAATTAATTTTCGTACAACCTAATTTTATATGATGCATTTATTAGCAATTGATTGGTCTAGTGTTGGTTTGAAAGCAGCACAACTTTTATTGTCTCTTTCTATCTTGGTTATTCTTCATGAGTTTGGACATTACATCACGGCGAAATGGTTCAAATGCCGCGTCGATAAATTTTATCTTTTCTTTGATCCTTATTTTTCGATTTTTAAAAAGAAAGTAGGGGAAACAGAATACGGTATTGGTTGGCTTCCTTTAGGCGGTTATGTAAAAATCGCTGGAATGGTGGATGAAAGTATGGATAAAGAGCAAATGAAACAACCTCCTCAACCTTGGGAATTTAGAAGTAAACCGGCTTGGCAACGTTTGATCATCATGATTGGTGGTGTTACAGTAAATGTGTTATTGGCTTTCGTGATTTATGCCATGATATTAATGGTTTGGGGCGAAAAAAATATTAAGTCTGATTCTTTAAAATATGGCATCGCTTTTAATGATCCTTTATTTACAGATTTAGGGTTTAAAAATGGAGATAAGATAATTGCTGTTGATGGAAAACCAGTACCAGAATATACCGATGTTTTAAAAAAATTACTTGTAGTAGATAACTCTGTTACAATAATAAGAGACGGGAAAAATATGGAATTAGACATGCCTGTTGATTTAATCGGCAAGCTTGTTGAAAAAAGAAAAAAATCTGAAAAGCCAATAATTAGTCCTCGTGTTCCTGTAATTGTTTTGGATGTAAATGAAGATGCGAATGTATACAAAGCAGGTTTAAGAAAAGGAGATCAAATAGTATCGGTTAATAATCAGCCTGTTTTCTTCAGAGATGAATTGGAGAAAATCATGGGATCTCAAAAGAAGGGTGGTACCATTAATGTTGTTGTATCACGAAATGATAGCAATTACACATTTAATACCGTTTTGCAAGAAGATAATTTGATTGGATTCTCATCACCTTATTTGCCAGAGCAATATGATAGTTTAGGTATTTATAAATACACCGTTAAGAAGTATGGTTTTTTTGCTGCAATACCAGCTGGTGTAAAAAGAGCGGGCGAAGAATTGAGTTTTTATATAGATCAATTCAAGAAAATACTTTCTCCTAAAACAGGCGCGTATAAAGGTGTTGGCGGCTTTAAATCTATGGGCTCTGTTTTCTCTGGTAATGGTTGGGATTGGGAACATTTCTGGACAATCACTGCTTTCTTCTCAATCGTACTTGCGTTCATGAATTTATTGCCGATTCCTGCTTTAGATGGCGGACACGTTGTATTTACCATTGCAGAAATGATTACAGGTAAAAAACCTAGCGAGAAATTTTTAGAATATGCACAAATCGTTGGAATGGTGTTGCTATTGGGATTAATGCTTTATGCCAACGGAAATGATTGGTTTGGATGGGGGAAATAGGGGGTAGAGGTTTGTGATGTTCAAAAGGTTCAATGCGTTCAAAAGGTTGGGGATTTCGGTCTGCCGATGTTGGTGTTATCACCAAGCATGAAAGAAGGTAGTGGTTGAAGATTTTTAACCTGTACAAAAGTTTTAATACACACCAAATGAAAATGCATACACCATTAAACCATTAAACCAGCGAAGCGAATTAAACCTTCTTTTGTCCACCATTAAACCCTTAAACCAGCGAAGCGAATTAAACAGTTTTCAACCTGTTCTCAACTCTTCCCAAAGATGATGTATCAAACCATCCGCTAGCCCAATTTTAGGAACATAAATTTGCTCGGAATTTGCCCATCTCATCGCATTGATATAAATGAGTAATGCAGGTACAATTACATCTGCACGATCTGCACGTAATCCGTAATTGCTTATTCTATCAGCTACACTAAAGGAACTCAGTTCTTTGTAATAATCTCTTAATAATTCAATATGTAATGGCTTTCCATCTTTCTTTTTACTTAATGAAAATACTTTATTGATATTGCCGCCACTGCCAATGGAAACAATGTCTTTATGAGACTTTGTGGATTGCTTGATGTACTCTTTCATTTCATCCCAAATATTTTCAGTGACGCCGTTTTTTAACAATCGTATCGTGCCAATATTGAATGATTTTTTGGCAGTTAATTTCCCATTTCCAAAAATAGAAACTTCGGTACTGCCGCCTCCAACATCAATGTACATGTAGCTATGGTCTTTATCCATATTTTCTGCAATATGGTTTTCATAAACCAAATTCGCTTCCATTTCTCCAGTAATGACTTCGACATCCAATCCGGTTTCTTTTTTTATAATTGCAATTATTTTATCCGAATTCTTTGCATCACGCATGGCACTTGTAGCACAAGCTTTTATTGCATCTACCTCGTATGCGTTTATCAAATGCCTAAATGCTTTTAGCGTTTGAATAAGCATGGTTGTTTTCTCAACTGAAATCATCCCGTTTTCAAAAACGTCGAAACCCAATCTCAATGGTACTCGAATCAAATTTAATTTATTGAATTTTGGATCAGATGAATTGAGCTCAATTACTTCAGTAATTAATAATCGGGCAGCATTACTTCCAATATCTATTGCGGCTAGTTTCAATCTTTAATTTTTAGAAGTACAAATTTCTATTTAAATATTTTATCGTTTGTAGAAAGTTATCACCATTAGGAGATATAGAAATCAGGGACTGTTTGGCTACCCCTTTTTTTATTGAGATAATTATAAATTTCTACTTGTGACCGCACTTTCTTCGTATTTCTTGGATTTACATACACATTGTTCTGCTCGTTGTTTAAAATGCGTGCTTTAATGTTGTCTTTTAGTTGAATAGATAAAATCTCTTTAATTTCAGCAATAATTTTTTTATCTAAAATCGGACATGCCGCTTCAATTCGATGGTCTAAATTTCGCAACATCCAATCTGCAGAAGAAATAAATACTTTCTCATCTCCATTATTATGAAAAATAAGAACACGCGCATGTTCCAAATATTCATCTACAATACTGATTGCTTGGACAGGAATTTTAAATTTTGCATCTTCTGTAAACATGCAACAAATTCCTCTAATGATCATTTTTATTTCAACCCCAGCTTTTGCTGCGGCGTACAATCTTTCTATTAAATTTTCGTCACTAAGGGAATTAACTTTAATGGTTACGGCTGCCTTTTTATTTAATGTAGCATGTTTTATTTCCCTATTTATTAGTTCGATGATGTGTTGTCGCATTTTTACAGGACTTGGGAATATCGTATTACAAGCATTTAAATAGTTAATTTTAGTTGAAGGATTTTCAAGATAATTAAACATCCGATTTACATCGTCCATAATGTTTTTATTGGCAGTAAGTAGGCAATGGTCTCCATAAACAGTTGCTGTTTTTTCATTCAAATTTCCAGTACTTACAAAACCGTACATCACGTTTTTATTATTTACTTTTTTGGTAATCAAGCAAAGTTTTGCATGCACTTTCATGTTGGGAACGCCTATCAAAACTTTTACGCCCACATCTTCAAGTTCTTTTTTCCAAATCAAGTTTGCTTCTTCATCAAATCTTGCCCTAAGTTCAATAATTACAGTTACTTGTTTTCCATTTCTAACCGCATTGATAATGGCGTTGATGATTTTCGATCGAGGTGCTAATCGGTAACAAGTAATTTTTATACTCAATACATCCGGGTCAATCGCAGCTTCACGCAACATGTCAATTACACTATTGTACGAATGATAAGGGAAATGAAGCATCACATCTTTCTCCAAAATAACTTTTGCAATACTATTGGTGTTTTTAAGCTGTGGATGAGTAAATGGCTGCTTACGTAAGCTTTTTTGTTGAAAAACTGCCTCTGGAAAATCCATAAAGTCTTTGAAATTATGAATTTTTCCTCCGGGTATTAAGCTGTCTTTATGGGTAAATCCAAGTCGCTTTACCAAATAAGTTAACAAATCTGTTGGGATTTCTTTATCAAAAACCAATCGGGTTGGTTTCCCTTTTTTTCTATTTTTTATACCTTTTTCTATTTTTTGAATCAGCGAAGTGGCAATGTCGTTATCAATATCTATTTCTGCATCTCTAGTAACTTTTATGGCATGTGCTGAAAATTGATCGTAACCAAAAAATGAAAAAATATTAGGTAAACAATATCGAATAACATCATCCAACAAAATGATTTGAAACTCATTGGCTTTTGATGGCAGTATAATAAATCGAGATAAGCTTCTTGATGGAACAGAAATTAATGCGTATTTTTTAGAAATGCTTCGGTCTTTTTTACCTAATGTACATGCCAAGTAAATAGACTTGTCGTTTAATACAGGGAAGTTTGTAATACTCTCAATCATCAATGGTACAATATGTCCGCGAACCTGTTCATTAAAATATTGAAGAATAAATTTCTGTTGAGGCACATTTAATTTTTTTTCATCAACCAAAAATATTTTTTGTTTTTTCAATTCGCGTAAAATCTCATTCCATGTTTGTTCAAAAACATATTGTAAGTCTAAAACTTTTTCTTGAATTTCTTCTAAAATCCTGTCTGGTGCAGTTTCTAAATGCATCCTTCCCTTACTGCCTATTTTAATCATGCGCTTTAAGGTAGCTACGCGAACCCTAAAAAATTCATCTAAATTATTTGAAAATATAGCAAGGAATTTAATCCTTTCTTTTAAAGGAACTGTTTTGTCGGATGCTTCTTGCAATACACGACCATTAAACGCCAACCAACTAATGTCTCTGGCAATATGTTTTTTTTTCTGCAACGGATTTAACTTTATTGTTAAGCGAATTTAATTTATAAAACACAAATATTTGCGCGTTTGATATTAACTTTTTATAAATGGAATTAAAATTCAAAATTCAAAATTCAAAATTGGATTTTTTTTGTTCACGGTTTCAATCTTGGGAAAAATGAATATCATCAATTGTGTGAGACATGAATAAAATCGAAATGTAAAAATTGATTTTTGTGCCATTGGTTTCAACCTTGTAGCACATGATTTAAAATGTTTACTTTTTACTTTTGAATTTTAAATTATCTCCTTTTTATTCAAAATTGGCAAAAGCAAAAGTGAGACAAATCCAACAAGCACAATTAATCCAGTTGAAGCACTCCACATTAACCATCCAAATGCTTTGCCTTGAGCATTGGACAATCCATAAATCAATAAGGTTTGCATGACAAATATGGGAAACGAACCGATGCCGCCTGGTGTAACAATCATAGATAATGTAGCTAAGCTCAATACCGAACATGCTGCGCCTATTCCTAAAGATGCTGTGCTTTCTAATCCCCAAAAACCAAGATAAATCTGACCAAGATACATGCACCAAATAAAAAAAGTATGCATTAAAAACGCGCGCTTATTTTTCATGTGCTTGATGGTGCTCAATCCCTCGAAAACTCCCTTTATGATTAAATTTATTTTATTGATTAATTTGTTTTGAGGATTTTTTTTGATGGTCCAACGAATCGCAAACCAAGAAAGAACAACAGCAACAATGCACAAACCAATTTTTAAAAATGTCAAGGCTGGATTTCCTTCAAATAATTTATCTAATTTTTCAGTAGCAAAACTGCCAATAATTTTTATTTGAATTAAAATGGTAAAAGCAATAAATATTGCATAACAGACCAAATCAAAGCTTCTTTCTAAAATGATGGTGCCCACCAATTTATCGAGTTTCAATTTTTCGTAACGTGCTAAAAATGTACATTTTAAAAGTTCACCTAATCTTGGTATTGCCGCATTGGCAAGATATCCTACCATTGTTACCATAAACACATTTCGGAGTTTAGGATGGAAATCTAATGGTTCCATGAGTAGTTTCCAACGCATAGAACGGCTAATATGGCTCATGATACTCATAATTGATATGGGAATCAATATCCAGAAATTTGCATTTTTTATGGCATTATAAAACTCATTTTTCTCTTCGAGATTCATTGATTTTAATTGCCACCAAACCAAGAAAATTCCTCCTCCCAAAAAAATGACATATTGCAATAATTGGGAAATTTTCTTTTTCATAGCTAGGAAGTTAAATAGAAAATTTTGATTTTTAGTTATTCAGCTTTGTTTGCATTGTTGAGCATCATATTGTCTATCAATCTGACATCACCAATTGAGGCCGCAATTAGCGCAACAATTGTTTGTTTTTTTTCTGCTTTTGCAATTGGATTTAATATTTCGTCAGTTATTTCTAAGTAATCAACATCAAAACCTTTTGCAATTAGTTTTTCCATAGATGTTTCTTTCAAATCATCAATGTTTATTTCGAATATATTTTCTTTTAAAAAACACAACACTTCAAAAATGACTAAAGCAGATTCTTTTTGAGTTTCATTCAACCTTTTATTTCGGCTACTCATCGCTAATCCATTTTTTTCTCTAATTGTCGGTGATATTTTAATTTCTACAGGAATTTTTAAATCAGTTGCCATTTTTTTTATAACCATACACTGTTGATAATCCTTTTGTCCGAGATAAAGAACATCGCAGTTTACAATTTCTAAAAGTCGCTTTACGACCATACAAACACCTTGAAAATGTCCAGAACGATGCTTTCCTTCTAAAATAGCATCCAAATATCCAAGTTCAAAATTATTTTTTTGAAAGTTTTCAGGATATATATCATCTACTGAAGGCATAAACAAAATGTCGCACCCATTTAGCTCAAGCTGTTCAATATCCGCTTCTATGGTTATTGGGTATTTTTCAAAATCATTTGGGTTGTTGAACTGAGTTGGGTTAACGAAAATGCTACAAATGGTTATATCATTTTCGGATTTGCTTTTGTTTATTAAAGAAATATGGCCTTGGTGAAGTGCGCCCATAGTTGGAACAAAGCCAATTTTTATAATTGATTTTCGTTTTTTTTGGATGAAATCGATGAGGTCATCTGGTCTTTTAAAAAGGATCATATTTATTTTTGAGTGCCTATACGTTTATGTAAAGGCGAATATTTAGATAATTAATCACTATTTTTGCAATCCATATCAATTTATTTGGATTTAACAACATTAAAATGTCTACAAAGAAAAGAATTTTATTCATTGCAAATGAAATTTCTCCATACTTGGAATTAACAGAGTTTGCAGAAATCGTAAATAAATTAGCCGTTTTGTCTAACGACAATAATTTCGAAGTTAGATGCATCATGCCAAAATTTGGGGTGATTAACGAAAGAAGACATCGCCTACATGAAGTTGTAAGGTTATCCGGAATCAATGTGACTATTGATAATGATGACTATCCTTTGGTAATTAAAGTAGCTTCTTTGCCAAACGCCAGATTACAGGTTTATTTTTTGGATAACGAAGATTTTTTCAAAAGAAAATCAATCTTTACCGATGACAAAGAAAAATGGTTTGATGATAATGGATTAAGAACTGTTTTGTTTTGTAAAGGTGCATTGGAAACGGTGAAAAAATTCGGCTGGCCTCCAGATGTGATTCATTGTAGTGGTTGGATGACTGGTTTGATTCCGATGTTTATTAAAGTGGCATATAAAAAAGAGCCCGTTTTTAGTAACAGTAAAGTTGTTTTCACCATTGGTAACAATACTTTCAAAGAAAAATTAGGGAGCGATTTTCCGAAATTAGCGACCATCAATGATTATATTACAAAGAAGGAACTCGAGATCTTTAAAGACAATAACAATACAGCGATGTTCAAATTGGGCGCTCACTTTGCTGATGCGATTACATTTGGTGCTGAAAAAGTTGACAAAAAACTCACAGAAGAATTTTCAAAAGTAAAAGGCAAAAAGATTTTGAAATATGATGAGGAGAGTGATTTAACAGACTATTTACAGTTGTATACCGATCTTGCGAACTAAAAAATAAATTGCACAAAAACATGCAGGTTAATATTTCGAAAAAAATTGCGCTAATCTTTTCTCTTTCTATAATTTTCATTTGGGGATGCACAAAATTAGATACAACAAACTTAGGAGGTGATTTAATTCCTGAAGTAGATAACGTAAATACTTTTGCTGACACATTAGATATTATAACCGGATCAGGTGTTTTTAATGACTCTACTAAACTTAGCTTAACCGAAGAGTATGTATTAGGTAAGATTTCTAATGACCCATTAATGGGAGGGACAGAAGCAAGTTTGTACTTACAACTTAAGCCTTCATATTATCCTTACTACATTAGGAAAGTTTCAAATGATACACTGGTAAAGGCAGATTCTGTGGTGCTTTGTTTAAGTTACAAAGCTTTTTATGGTGACAGTAGTCAACCGCTTCAATTGCAAGTTTTTCAAGTTGCCAATGATGCACACGACCGTTGGGATTCTGTTTTAAGTTACAATACCATTAATTATGCGCCAGCAGTTGATAATGATTTGGCTATAAGTGCAGTTAAAACAGTAGACATTAGAGCGATGAGCAATTTTGTAAAAATTGGCAAGGCGGATTCTGTAAACAATCAAATACGCATCAAACTATCAGACCGTTTTAGGGATTCGATTTTTTCTAGAGATACAACTAGAAACAAAGGATTTTCTTCCGATTCATTATTTCGGATTTTTTGCAATGGATTTGCCATTAAAGCACTTAGTGGAAATGCATTGATGTATGTAAATTT
>CANFUJ010000030.1 GCA_947450165.1 Chitinophagaceae bacterium | reverse complement strand
TACTTTTGGTCCTTTAGGTGGCGCATCGAGCATCGATACTAGAGCTTCAAAGCAATGGAAACAAACAAAAATTGGGTATTCACTTTCTAATCGTACTTACGTTCATCGTTTTAGCTTTACCAAATCAACGGGCTTCAACTCAAAAGGTTGGGCTTTTAGCTTTGCAGGTTCTCGTCGTTGGGCAGATGAAGGATTTACTGATGGTACTTTTTATGATGGTTGGTCAGGATATATTGGAATAGATAAAAAAATAAATGAAAAACATTTAATTTCTTTTGTAGCTTTTGCCACACCAACCAAAATTGGTCGCCAAGGATCTTCAGTTGAAGAAATGAGAGATATTGCGGGCACTAATTATTACAACCCATATTGGGGTTATCAAAATGGAAGAAAAAGAAATTCTAGCGTAGGGACAACATCTCAACCTTTGGGTATTTTAACCCATGATTGGAAAATTGACGATAAAACAAGTTTGGTAACTGCAATATCTTATACTTCAGGAGAAAGAAGCACAAGTGGTCTAGATTGGTACAATGCCCCAGATCCAAGACCAGATTACTACCGTTATTTACCAAGCTATCAAGATGATCCAACCATTAGACAACAAGTATATGACATTTTAAAAAATGACATTACTAAACGTCAGATAAATTGGGATGCTTTATATAATGCAAATTATGGTAGCTTTCAAACCATTCAAGATGCAAATGGTATAACTGGAAATAATGTTTCTGGTAAAAGATCTATTTACATTTTAGAAGAAAGGGTAACGAATACAAAAAAACTTACTGCAAATACTACATTTAATTCTTCTATTAACAAACACATCGATATTTCTGCGGGTTTAGGTTATGAAAAACAAAAAAATCATTACTTCAAAAGAGTGAATGATTTATTGGGCGGAGATTTTTATGTGGATTTGAATCAATTTGCAGAGCGTGATTTTCCTTCTAATCCATTAGCAGGACAAAACGATGTAAACAATCCCAATAGAATTTTGAAAGTGGGAGATGAGTTTGGATACAATTATGACATCAATATTCAAAAAGCATTTGGTTGGGTACAAACAAATGTGAAATTACATGGGGCTGATTTTTTTGTAGGGATGGAAAATTCGTACACTAATTTTAGCAGATATGGACGTGTGAAATCAGGATTGTTTTTAGATAATTCTTATGGTAATTCTGCAGAAAATCAATTCTATAATTATGCATTCAAAGCAGGGTTGAGTTACAAAGTAGCAAAGATGAATTACTTGTTTGCAAATGCAAGATACCAAACACGTGCACCATTTTTTGACAATGCTTATTTATCTCCAAGAACAAGAGATTTTGT
Source organism: Chitinophagaceae bacterium (assembly GCA_947450165.1). Classification (GTDB taxonomy): domain Bacteria; phylum Bacteroidota; class Bacteroidia; order Chitinophagales; family Chitinophagaceae; genus Ferruginibacter. The sequence goes on along the minus strand of CANFUJ010000030.1, from coordinate 18,529 downwards.
TCAAGATAATTTAAGAAGTGAACATATCTCTTCAGTAGAAGGTGGATACTCGCTTATATCTCCAACGGTGAAGTTTAAAGCAACAGGGTATTATACAAAGTTTGAGCATCAAACCAATGTACTTACATTTTACAACGATCAGTTGAGAAGTGTTGTAAACTATGCTTTGAACAATATTGGCAAAGTGCATCAAGGAGTTGAGTTAGGTGCAGAAGTGATTTTATTAAAAGGATTAACTACAACTGCAGCAGCAGGAATTGGAAAATTCAGATACGACACTCGTCAAGTTGCAACAGTTACTTCTGATAACAATTCTCAGGTAATTGCTAAAGATCAATTGATTTATTCAAAAAATTACAATGTTCCAACACCACAACAAGCTTACAATATTGGTTTGAACTATCGTTCGCCTAATTATTGGTTTGTAAATGTGAATTTCAATTATTTTGATGACATGTGGTTGGATTTCAATCCAGTTCGTAGAACTGAAGCTGCTGTAAATGGTTTAGAACCAGGAACACAACTTTGGCATGACGTTTTAGATCAAACAAAATTAAAGCCACAACATACGGTGGACGTATTTGCAGGCTGGAGTTGGTTGATGAACAACAAATTTAAAGGCATGCAAAAAAGAACTTTTTTAATGTTTAATATTGGTATCAATAATATTTTAAATAATACCAATATTGTAACAGGAGGATTTGAGCAATTGAGATTTGATTTTGCAGAAAAAAATCCTGAAAAATTCCCTGCTAAAAAATTCTATGCATATGGAACAAATTTCATGGCTAGTATATCATTAAGATTCTAAACAAAAAATCAACCAATAAAAAATAAACAAAATGAATAAAATTAAACAACTGTTTTACGCAACATTATTTATCGTTGCAATTGCATCATTCAGTGCATGTAAAAAAACATTTGATGCCCCTCCAGGAGCAGGAGAAGTGAATATTGTAGCCAATACAAGTATTCAAGCATTAAAAACATATCATACTGTTCCGGGTGTATTTGATATCATCAACGAAGACGTTATCATTTCTGGTGTTGTAGTTGCGAATGATCAAAGTGGTAATTTTTACAAGCAATTGTTTATTCAAGATTCAACAGGTGCCATGCAAATATTGGTTGATGCATATAGCCTTTATGCAAGTTTCCCTGTAGGAAGAAGGGTGTTTGTAAAATGTAAAGGATTAACATTAACAGATTCCTATAGTAATATGGTATTGGGATATAAAGCTACCGTAGATGGTTTACCTTCATTACAAGGAATTCCTGGCGCGATGGTTTCTGATCACATTATCGGAGGAACGTTGAATAATCCAGTTGAACCTATTACAGTAACAGTAGCTGATTTAGGCACAACAATGAACAACAAATATATTAATGCTTTAGTACAATTAGAAGGATATGAATTTTCAAGTGCTGACACTTCAAAAACTTACGGAGACACTTCTTCATATAAAAGCACGGTTAATAGAAACATCAACAAAGGTTGTGGTAGTAATGTAAATTTAGTAGTTCGTAATAGCGGATATGCAAATTTTGCGGGTATTAAAATTCCAACAGGAAATGGAAGTATAGCTGCGATTTATACCATTTATCGATCATCACCAACAAGTAACACTACAACAAAACAAATGTTGCTTCGTAGTGAATCGGACGTACATTTTGATAGCGTAAGATGTGGTGGAAATCCTAATCCTAATCCAAATCCAGGAGGAAGAATTACAATTGCTGCTTTACGTGCATTGTATACAGGAACAAACATCAAATTAACCACTGCTGCTTCAATTGCAGGGGTAGTAACTTCAGATGCAGCAAGTAAAAATATTTCTACTGGCGCATTGATTTTACAAGATGGAAGTGGTGCTGCAATTACCGTTTACGTTGGAGGAACATTAACTTACAGCATTGGAGATTCATTGACGTTTGATATTTTAAATGATTCATTATTAAATTACAGAGGTTCATTAGAATTGAAACGTGCAACAGGAACAACAGCACCAGCAGCGCTAGCAACAGGTAGAGTTGTTACTCCATTGGTAAAAACAATAGCTGAAATAAATGCTTCTATTGGTTTGCCACTTCAATCGCCACAAAACTTTGAATTGTCTTTGGTAAGAGTAGTTAGTGCTACAGCTACAGGAAATGCAACGTTCTCTGGTAATAACACATTAACAGATGCATCAGGCAATATCATATTGTATAGTGCAACGGCTGCAACTTACGCTGCACAAGCATTGCCTACAGGAGCAAGAACTTGGACAGGTCATGCAAAAAATTATAATGGTACAACTAAAGAATTTTTAATTAGAAATCCAGGTGATGTACAATAGTAACATCAGTTAAATAAAATATCATTGAGGCTACATTCATTGTGGCCTTATTGATTTAAAAGAAATAATTGAAAGCATTTAAAAGTAAAAAATGAAAAAAATAAATAAACTGAGTTTGGTGAAAAATAAAAGAAATGGCATAATTGCTACACTGTTTTTTTGCTTAACTATTTTCAATACACAGAAATTGGATGCTCAAATATTAATGAGTGCAACAGGTTCTAACACAGAAACTTTTGACGCGTTAATTAACACCGGTACTGCTACATGGAGCGATAATAGTACTATACCCAATTGGTTTTCACAAAGAACAACACCGGGAGTGATAATAAATGCAGGTACAGGATCAAGCAACACAGGAGGATTGTATAGTTTTGGCTCTACTGGGGCTACTGAAAGAGCGCTAGGCACTGTAGGTTCTGGAAATGCAAACAATGGTGGTGGTTTTGCACATGGGGTACAATTAAAAAACACTTCAGGTTCAAATATATCTGATATCAAAGTAAGTTATACATTGGAACAATGGAGAAATGGAGGTACTACAAATGTGCAGCCATTAAATGTTTATTATAAAATTAGTTCTTCAGCTATTGCAGCGTTAAATCCACCGGATACTTTTACTGTTCCACCAGTTGATATTAATGCTATTAATGGTTGGACTCAAATACCTACACTTTCACTAAGTACACCGATAAATATTACTGGAGCTGGTCCTTTAGACGGAAATGCAACAGCCAATAAAGTGTCTGTTTCTAACATTTCAATACCTGGTTTAAATTTAGCCAACAATGAATTCATTATGATTAAGTGGGATGACTCAAACCACGTATCAAGTGATCATGGTATTGGAATTGATGATGTAACCATTTCGTGGACCGTTTCGGCAGTTAGTCCAACACTATCTGCAAGCACACTTACTTCATTTGGTAATGTGTGTACCGGATCGAATGGGGGGCCTAATTCATTTACCATCACAGGTGCTGGATTGTCTTCAGCTCCAATAAGTGTTGGTCCGTTAACAGGGTATTCTTTTTCAACATCCGCCTCTGGTCCTTTCATTAATACATTAACTATTCCACAACCTGGAGGCGCATTTTCAAATACTATTTATGTACAATTTTCTCCAACATTGGCATTAGCATACAACGGAGATATTTCGGTTTCTGGAGGAGGTGCTACTGCTGTAACTGTTGCAGCAATCGGAACGGGTTTAACAACAACAACGCCAACATTTAATGCCATTGCTCCAATTTGTAGCGGTAATGCATTGTCTTTACCTACAACATCAACAAATTCAATTTCTGGAACATGGTCACCTGCGGTTAATAACACGGCAACTACCACATACACATTCACCCCATCAGGTACAGGTTGTGCAACAACAGCTTTACTAATGGTAACGGTTAACCCAAGAACAGTTCCAACATTTAATCAGGTTGCAGCTATTTGCAGCGGTGGTAGTTTTAGTTTGCCTACAACGTCGACAAATTCAGTAACAGGGACATGGAGTCCAGCAATAAACAACACCGCAACTACTACATATACATTTACACCAACTGCTGGATTGTGTGCTACAACTGCAACAATGACCGTAAGTGTAAATTCACCAGGTGTTAGTCCAATTGTAAGACCAGACACTACAATTTGTAGTGGTGGGGTAGTAGCATTTCCAACTGTATCTATAAATAATATCAGCGGAACGTGGAGTCCTGCTTTTAATAACAATGCAACTACAACGTATACATTTACCCCAACTTCTGGTCAGTGTGCTGTAGCAGCAACAAGAACGGTAACAGTAACACCAACAGTAACTACACAATTTTCGCCAATTGCGCCAATTTGTAGTGGTGGTAGTTTTACTTTGCCAACAACATCAACAAATGGTATTGCAGGAACTTGGAGTCCAGCAATAAATAATACGACTACAACAACTTATATCTTTACACCAAATGCCAATCAATGTGGTACAACCGCAACATTAACGGTAACGGTTAATCCAAGTGTTACACCAACATTTGCCGCAATTGCACCAATTTGTGTAGGTGGTTCATTTACATTGCCAACCACATCAACGAATGGTGTTTCTGGAACGTGGAGTCCGGCAATAAATAATAATGCAACTACAACGTATACATTTACACCAACAGGAAATCCATGTGCGATAGCTACAACATTAACCGTAACTGTAAATACACCAGCAACGCCAACATTTACTCAAGTGGCTCCAATTTGCGGAGGTAGTACATTTACATTACCAACAAGTTCTACAAACGGAATTACTGGAACATGGGCACCTGCAATCAATAACAATGCAACAACAACGTATACTTTTACGCCAAACAATAATCAATGCGCAGGAACTGCAACAATGACTGTTCAGGTAAATCCTAATGTTATACCAACATTTACTCAAATAGCACCAATATGTAGCGGACAAAGCTTCACTTTGCCTACCACTTCAATAAATGGCGTTTCAGGAACTTGGGCACCAGCTATCAACAATACAGCTACAACAACTTATACATTTACACCATCAGGTTCTAATTGTGCAACTACAACCACAATGACTGTTGACGTATTGCCTGCATTAGCAATTATAGAAACAGCAGACAGTACGAATATTACTGCAAATTCAGCTGTGTTACATGGCGTAATTGCCGCGGAAGGTTGTTCTGCTATAACAGAATATGGAGTTGAATATAGTGGAATTAATGGCTTTATTCCTGGTTTTGGAACTAAAGTAATTTCAAATAATTTATTGAACAGCTCATTTTCAAGTGTGCTAAATGGATTGGTTCAAAATACAGCATATTATTACAGAGCTTATGCAAAAAATGCAACAGGCATTGTATATGGTGCGCAAAAATTATTTATCACAAATGCGATTCCTGTTGGATTGATTGTTTACGATATTCCTGCAACTAAAGGAACTGAAATACATTACAGCTTGAGTGGCATTAAGCCAGGCCATTATGCCTTAAGAATTTTTAACTCAGTTGGACAGTTGGTATATCAAAAAGACATGAATGTACAAGTTAATTTCATTGATGATCGATTTGTATTCCCTTCAAAATTGCCTATTGGAAATTATACTTTAGAAGTATTTAATCCATTCTTTAAAATTCACAAAGCCATTTTGGTTCAATAAGAAATTTTAATTTAATAAAAAAGGGTTCTGTCATACAGAGCCCTTTTTTGTGTCAAGCTGACATATAACAACTCATGGTATTTTATTTGATAACCAAAAAGAAAAAAAATTAAAAAATATAATTATGCAAAAAGGAAGTATTAGGGTACAAACGGAAAACATTTTCCCTATCATCAAAAAGTTTTTGTACAGCGAGCACGATATTTTTATCAGAGAGCTTGTAAGTAATGCAGTTGATGCATCTCAAAAAATAAAAACACTTTCATCTATTGGAGAAATGAAAGGAGAATTGGGCGAGATGAGAATTGACATTAAAATTGATCAAGAAAAAAAGACTTTAACCATTTCGGATACGGGAATTGGGATGACATCAGAAGAAGTAGATAAATATCTGAATCAAGTAGCATTTAGTGGTGCTGAAGAATTTTTGGAAAAATATAAAGGACAAAACGAAGCTACTATAATTGGACATTTCGGTTTGGGATTTTATAGCTCATTTATGGTAAGCTCTAAGGTAGAAGTAATTACCAAAAGTTTTAAAGATGCGCCAGCAGTAAGATGGGAGTGTGATGGAAGTCCGGAATTTATTTTAGAAGAAACAGAAAAAGCAGAACGCGGCACATCAATTGTAATGCATCTGAACGAGGAAAGTATGGAGTTTTTGGAATCACAAAGAATTGAAACCGTACTTCAAAAATTCTGTAAATTTTTACCTGTTCCTATCTTCTTTGAAGACAAACAAATCAATAATCCTGTTCCAGCATGGACAAAAAAACCATCTGAATTAACTGCAGATGATTATCAAAATTTTTACAAAGAATTGTATCCGTACGGAGAAGCGCCTTTGTTTTGGATCCATTTGAATGTAGATTATCCATTTAATTTAACAGGTATTTTATACTTCCCCAAAATCAAACAGAGCTACGAAATTCAAAAGGATAAAATCCAATTGTATTCAAATCAAGTATTTGTTACTGATGAAGTAAAAGATATTGTGCCTGAATTTTTGATGTTATTACACGGCGTTATCGACAGTCCTGATATTCCTTTAAATGTTAGTAGAAGTTATTTGCAAGGCGACCCTAATGTAAAGAAAATCAATGCACACATCACAAAAAAAGTAGGAGATAAGTTAGAAGAAATTTACAATACAGATAGAAAAGCATTTGAAGAAAAATGGGAGAGCTTGGGATTGTTTGTAAAGTATGGCATGATGACGGATGATAAGTTTTTGGAAAAAGCCAATAAGTTTTTCATCATGGAAGATACTGCTGGTAAGTTTTACACATTTGATGAGTATAAAATGGCTACCGAAACATTGCAAAAAAACAAAGAAGGCAAGCATGTTGTTTTGTACACCACCAACCCTGTTCAACAAGATGTGTTTATTCAACAAGCCAATGCAAAAGGTTATGTAACCGTAAAAATGGAGACCTTAGTTGATGCAGCTTTTATAAATAACATGGAATTGAGATGGGCAGATACTTTATTTGTGCGTGTAGATTCAGACATCGCGGATAATTTAATTGATAAATCAGAATCAACTGAAAGCATATTAAGCAAAGAGGAAACTGAAAAAATTACCAATTTGTTCAACAAGCCAATGGATGGATTGCAATTAAATGTGGAAGTAAAAGGGTTGGCTCCTAACATGGTACCGGTAACGGCTACACGCCCAGAGTTGATGAGAAGAATGAAAGATATGGCAGCAACAGGCGGTGGTATGGGAGCGTGGTATGCAAATATGCCTGATGAAGTAAATTTAACGATCAATGGGAATCATCCAATTTTTAAAACCATATTGGCAGAAACAGATGCTGATAAGCAAGAGAAGCTTACAAAAAATCTAGCTGATTTGGCATTGTTGTCGCAAGGTTTACTTACTGGAAATAACCTTACTTCATTTATAAATAGAAGTGTGGAGTTGTTGGAGAAGAATTAGGATTTTACGCCACTAATTCAGAATTTTTTTTTGATTACGATTATTTACCGATTGAAAATTTGTAATGAACATTATGGATTTTCAATCGGTTTTTTTGTACAAACACGTCGCTCCTTCGTAGCTAGTGTTATGTCGCTCCTATGGAGCTTTTTATGAACTTAATTTGCAATCATCAACCATAAGCTGAATGTTTACATTTCCATTCCATTCATTTTCCTCAAGAGAGAAAACAAGATCAAAGGGTTGTTTGGATTGAAGCAATTCTAATTTTTCTGGCATCTTAAAACCTATGCCGTTTTGAGTGATGTTATTTTGTTTGACAACAAATTTTACATGTTGTTCTTTAAGCAATTTTGAATAGCCAGTGTCAACCACATTTTTAGCCATAAAAACAGGTCGCATGTTATCGGGACCAAATGGCTCCATTTGGCTGATGATATTAAAAAGGGTTTGATTGATTTCTGAAAATTCAATTTCCGAATCAATAATAATTTCAGGAATTAATGATTCAGGTTTAATTGTAGCCGATACAACTGCTTCAAATTTATTTTTGAATGCTTCCACATTTTCGGGTAGCATGGAAAGTCCTGCTGCCGCAAAATGACCACCGAAAACAAGTAAATGTTCTTTGCATGCATAAATGGCTTCATGTAAATTAAATCCTTTTACGCTACGTGCACTTCCAGTTACAATGCCATCGCTTAAAGTAAGTACGATGGTTGGTTTGTAATGATGTTCGATGATGCGAGATGCTACAATCCCTACAACTCCTTTATGCCAATGTTCTCTATAAATTACACAACTTTTTTTGTCATTAAAAGAAATATCTTCTTTTAAAATTTCCAAAGCTTCTTGTGTAATTGACGAATCCGTTTCTTTTCTGTCTTTATTATCCGATTGAAGCATTTCGCCTAGTTTAATCGCTTCAGTTTCGTTTTGTTCAATAAATAATTGAACCGCTTTTCTAGCATCATCCATCCTTCCTGCAGCATTTACCCTTGGAGCTATTATAAACACCACATTTGTGATGGTTAATTTTTTTTGAATTCCCCCTAATTTAATAATGGTGCTTATGCCCAAAGATGGATTATTGTTTATTTTATGTAATCCATGATAAGCTAAAATTCTGTTTTCGCCAGTCATTGGAACAATATCGGCTGCAATGGCCACAGCCACTAAATCTAAATATCTTAAATAATAATCTGGTTCCTTTTTATAATGCGCACTCAATGCCATCATAAATTTAAAACCAACACCACATCCGCATAGCTCTTTGTATGGATAATTACAATCTACTTGTTTGGGATTTAAAATAGCACAAGCATTCGGAAGAATGTTTCCAGGTAAATGGTGATCGCAAACGATAAAATCAATACCTAACGACTTTGCGTATTCGATAAGATCAACCGATTTAATGCCGCAATCCAAACAAACGATTAATTTAAAACCATTGGCATTTGCAAAATCAATACCTGCTTTGCTTACACCATATCCTTCTCTATAACGATGCGGGATATAATAATCTAAAAATTCGGGGTTGTATATACTGCATAAAAATTGGTAGAATGAAGCAACCGCTGTTGTACCATCAACATCGTAATCACCAAATACAAGAATCTTTTCGTTTTTTAAAATGGCAGCATCCACACGGTCCACGGCTTTTCTCATATCTTTCATAAGCCATGGATCATGCAGTTTATTTAAATCTGGGCGAAAATAATTTTTGGCTTCTTCAAAACTGGTAATGCCACGTTGCGCCAGCATAGCACAAATGGTTTCATTTATTTTTAATGATTCCTTCAACGCTTTTGTAGTCGTTTCGTCTTTGTGCAGTATGTTCCATTTTTTTTCCAATCCTAATAATTTCGGTCTGTTGTAAATCTTACCAAAGACTCAAGTTCATCACGCACAGCTGTTTTATTAAACTGATGAAGTATAGATAGTGCTTCATCTCTGTATGCAATCATTTTATTTGTTGCGTATTCAATGCCCCCAGCTTCAATCACTTGCTCTATTACAAAGTTAATTTGCGTTTGATTTTTATGATTATTTTTAAGAATGTATATTAATCGTTTTCGAATGCTTTTATCCACCTTATTTAAAGTGTAAATCAACGGAAGGGTTAGTTTTTTTTCTCGAATATCGTTACCGGTGGGTTTCCCCACTTTTTCAGTTCCATAATCAAATAAATCGTCTTTGATTTGAAAAGCGATTCCCACTTTTTCACCAAAATTGCGCATGATTTCGGTGGTCTCTAAACTTTGTGTTGTGGTAAATGTACCAACAGCACAAGCAGAAGCGAGTAATGAAGCGGTTTTGTTGGTAATGATTTCAAAGTAAATCGATTCGTCGAGATTTAATTTTCTTGATTTTTCGAGTTGTAACAATTCGCCTTCACTCATTTTTCTAACCGCATCGGATAGGATTTCCAAATGTTGGAAGTCTTTGTTTGCTGTAGATAAGAGCAATCCTTTTGATAAAAGATAATCACCTACCAACACCGCAATTTTGTTTTTCCAGATTGCATTAATCGAAAAGAATCCCCTGCGTTCTAAGGATTCATCCACCACATCGTCATGTACAAGCGTTGCAGTATGAAGCAATTCAACCAAAGAAGCGGCACGGTAAGTACTTTCATTAATTGGAGCATGAAGTTTTGCGCTCAAAAAAACAAACATAGGCCTGAGTTGTTTGCCTTTTCTGCGAATGATGTACTGCATGATTCTATCCAATAAAGGAACTTTACTCTTAGCAGCATCAGCAAATTTTTTTTCAAAAATGCTTAATTCTTCATTTATGGTATGGGCTGAAAATTTCATTGAAATATTTAGCAAGATAGTAAAGGCAAGTTCGACTTCAAATTAAATTTTCAAAAAAAAGTAAAAAGTAAAAAGTGAAAAAAGCTCAATATGGATAATTTGAGTTTAACGCACCAAGTCGAGTCAGAATTTTGACTTTTAATTTTCGACTTTTTAATTACCTCAAATAATGCACTCAAAAAGCTCATTTTTAATTTAATTCGTGCCTAAATAAAAATAAATATTGTTTTTTTTGGTAATTGGGCGTTACTTAAATAAATTTGCTCGGATAAATTAGTATATTTAAGAAAAACGAATAATCATTTAAAAGTTATGCAAACAAAAAAGTACACACTATTAATGACAATGTTCATCCTATTCATGGGGTCGACATTTGCTCAAAAGTCAACAGCAGTTTATGATGTATACGACACAATAGTTGTAACCCGCAAGGGAATGCCTCAGCAAAACGAGTTCTGGAATAATACCTACAACTTCCCTTCTAAACCACGCAACATGTGGGAAGTTGGAATATCTGGTGGTTTATTTAATGTATTAGGAGATGTTTCCAGCACTACACCTACAATGGGTTTTTCTGCTCACGTAAGAAAATCTTTAGGTCATATGTTCTCGGTAAGAATGCAATATTTATACGGAACGGCTAAAGGTTTAAACTGGAAAGCAGCTAGTAATTTTGCCAATAACGAACCATTAAGTCAATATTATAGCGCACCTACTTCTTATGGCACAACAACAATTCCTGGTCGTGCTGCTGAAGTAGTGTATTACAACTACAAAAACAGAACACAAGATTTGAGTTTACAATTATTAATGTCTGTAAACAATGTTAATTTCTACAAACAACAATCAAATTGGAACATTTACATTGGTGGTGGATTAGGTGCAACTGCATATGAAACAAGAATCAATGCAAGAAATGAATCAACTGGAAATACTTACAGCGCTTTGTACACTGATTTATATAACAATACTGATTTTAAATATAAAAACAGAAGAGATATCCTAAAGAAATTAAAAGCTGGAATGGATAAAACTTACGAGGAAGCTGCTGAAAATTATGGCGAACGTAAACCAAAAATCGGTAATCAAACTTTAGATTTCTCTGCGACTGCAATTGTTGGAATAAGTTACAGACTAGCAAAACGCATCAATATTTCATTAGAAGATCGTCAAACATTTGTAAAAGATGATTTATTAGATGGTCAACAATGGCAAGAGCATCCTTATGGAGACGGTGTATTAACTACAGGATTTGATTCTTACAACTATTTATCTCTTGGTTTGAATTTCAACTTAGGTTCAAAATCAGTTGAGCCATTATGGTGGATTAACCCACTTGATTATGTGTATAGCGAATTAAACAAACCAAAGCACCAACAAATACCAAAACCAACTTACGAAGATGCTGATGGTGATGGTGTAATTGATCAATTGGATCGTGAGCCAAACACACCTTCTGGTGTTGGAGTTGATACGCATGGTGTAACAAGAGATTCTGATGGTGATGGTGTTCCAGATAATTTAGATAAGCAATTGATTACCCCTACAGAGTGTCAACCAGTTGATGCTGATGGTGTTGGTAAATGTCCAGATCCAGAATGTTGCAAAAATCCTCCAGCTCCTGCAGCTCCAGAATGTCCAGCTGATTATCCTAGCTTAACATTCAAATCAAAAACTACAGGAATAGGTGCAGATTTAAAACCATTGTTGATGAATGTGGCTACAAAATTAAAAGCTAATCCAAAGTGTAACATTACTATCAATGGATATCCTGAAGCATCTAAAGCTGCTCAAGCTGTTTGCCAAAAAAGAGTTGATGCAGTAAAAGTATTCTTAGTAGAAAAAGAAGGAATCAGTGCTGATAGAATATCTACAAATTGCGAAATTGGTGGTGGCGATAAAGATACCATCGATATCAAATCGAATTAATAAATAAAGAATTTCAAATGAATAGACCGCTCCTAATTTAGGGGCGGTTTTTTTATTTATAGGTTTGTGAAGTTTGAGAGGTTTTTGAGGTTGTAGGGGTTGAAAATTTTAAACCTTTACAAAAGGTTGGGAATGCCGTCATAAACCCCAAACCCCAAACCCCAAATAACAAACAATAAATAACAAACAATAAACAACAAACCCCAAACAATAAACCTCAAATCCAAAACCCCAAACAACAAACCCCAAACAACAAACCCCAATCCAAACAAATGTATGTGGTGCTAGGAAATATCGTTGCCGGCAAGGGTTGCAACCCGTAATTTCGTTTAATTTCTATATTATTTTTATTAATCTTAATTTTTAGCTAAATAAAATCCTGAATAATTAGATATTTATTAATGATATTGCTATCGTTTTAGATTTTATTAAGACGTAAATTTGCAATTCAAAAGCATAGTTTTCCATATCGTATCATAAACATCCTCAATTACCGTTCGTAATTAGTTTTTACAACCCTCAAAGAAAAGGAGTAATTAATTTATTATTAATATTTCATTGCTAAAACGCAGTGGAAAAAACTCGATGCAAATCAATTCAATTCAATAAACCTGAAGCCAGTTCTTCTGGCTTATTTCAGCATTGAACTTAAAATAAATCTATTATAATCTTTGTTTTTATACAATATGTTAACAATTTATCCGTTTAAGGAAAACTATAAGTAAAATTTTAATTTTTTATGATAAATAATTATCAATTCAACCAAACTAAAAAAAACTATTTTTTAAAAAATGATATTGACGAAGACGATTGATATAATGCATTGATGAATGGAATAAAGCAACCTGGTTGAGTAATAAAACCACTGAAATTCATTTTACCTCAAAAAAGATTTTAAAAAAATCGGTAAAATTACTTTGATTCAAAAATTTGGTTTTATATTTTTGCTCGTTTGATTTTTTTTAAGACTTAAAAAATCTCAAATGTTATTAATCCAGCCAGCGTTTAAGGTTTATTCTTTCAAAAACTGACCCAATTTTCCAATCTCTTCCTTGATTGAATTACTGATTTTTATTATTAACATTTAATAGAAATATTTTAAAATAAGCTAAATAAGCGTAATGAATATTTATAATAATGATGAACAGTATTATACAAAAAAACCAAAAATGTACCCCAAACCAACCCAAAAGAAAATGAAAAATTTACTTTCGTTAAAGCCCATGCTAAAAGTATGTGCGTTTTTTCTATTTATCCGCCAAGCTGGCTATGATAAAAATTCTACAAAAAACAGCTTGATGAAAGCCACTACTTTGTTAGGGGCCATTTTGCTTTGGATGGTGTTGATGACTTTTTCTGTTGCAAGTTTTGCACAGTCAACAACCCAAATCTTTACCTCATCAACTTCTTGGACTTGTCCAGTAGGGGTAACTTCAGTAACTGTAAGTTGCTGGGGAGCTGGTGGTGGCGGTAGTACTGCAACTTCAAACGGAACCCGTGGCGGTGGTGGCGGTGGTGGTGCATTTGCGCAATCATCAATTGCCGTTGTACCTGGAACGAGTTATACCGTTACTGTAGGTACCGGTGGTGGAGCCAATACTGCAGGTGGTGATTCCTGGTTTAGCACAAACACAACCATTTTAGCAAAAGGGGGAAGTGGTGGAACAAATAACTCGGCTACTGCAGGTGCAGGTGGTACTTCATTGAATTCTATTGGCTCTATTAAAGCAGCTGGTGGTAATGGAGGAACGGGTTCTGCAGGTAATTCAAATGCCGGTGGTGGTGCTGCAGGTTTGGGTTCTGGCGCTGGTCTAGCAGGTGGCGCAGCTTCTGGTTCAACAGCAGGTACAGGTAATTCAGGTATTACCTCTAATGCAGGTACAGGTGCATCTGGTGTGGGTGTGGGTACAAATGGTGGTACAGGTGTAAATTATGGTGGTGGCGGTAGTGGAGGCAATTGTAACTCTGGTACAGCAAGAACCGGGGGCTCTGGTGCCGGTGGTTATGTTTCTTTAACTTATAATCAATTAACTTATAAAAGTCAGTTTATTTCAGCAGATTTGGGATCATATAACTGGACACCTGGTGAGACCAGAACTGTAACAGTAAGAATAAAAAATGTGGGAACAGCTAAGTGGACGGATTCAACAGGAAGAGATATCAACGTGGGTGTGAAATGGAATACCAATGGCACAAGCTGGAACGATTACAATGTAAGAGTTGATGCGAATGGATTGGCACCAGGTGATACAGGAACATATAGTTTTTCTATTACTGCGAGCAACAATGTTAGTGGCACTTATGGTACACCGTTATCATCAGGAACTAACAATCTGACATTTGACTTGGTATATGAGGCAATATCATGGTTTGGTAATAATGGTGGCGGTGTTGGTCCGGGTAATACGGTATATACCTCACCTACACAAACAATCAACAATACACTATTTACTTCTTCAGGAAATTTTATACCTCCACCGGGGGTTACTAGCATTAAAGTAGAAGCTTGGGGAGCAGGTGGCGGAGGTGGATCAAGATCAACTAATGGACAATCCGGTGGCGGTGGCGGTGGCGCTTATGCGAGTAGCACATTGTCTGTAACACCCGGAACTTCTTATAGCTATACAATTGGATCGGGAGGATCTGCAGGTAATAACGGAGATAATACAACTTTTAATACGAATGGTGTAATTGCGGCTGGAGGCTCTGGTGTATTAAATAATACAACTACAGGCGGAGCAGGAGGTACAGCTGCTAATTCTACTGGTTCGGTGGAGTTTGATGGTGGTGCCGGTGGTAATTCAGGTGGTGGAACTTCTGGTGGTGGTGGTGGTGCCGGTGGCGAAACTGCCAATGGTGGTGCCGCATCCGGCGGAACAGCAGGAGTTGGTAATGGAAATTATGGTGGTGATGGTGGTGCAGGCGTAGGTAGTTCAAATATAAATGGCAATAATGGTACTGTTTACGGCGGCGGCGGCAGTGGAGCCTCAAAAAGTAGTAGCGGTAATACTACAGGAGGTACTGGTGGTAATGGACTTTTATTCATTTCTTATTCTTGTCCAACATATTCAATTACAGATTTGTCTGCTTCAGCTCCTACTTCTACAGGAAATGCTTCTACAATTACAGTTACATCAACTGCAGCAAATTTGCCTGTAGGAACCTATACTGTTACTTATAACTTGAGTGGTGCAAATACAGCAACAGCTAGTACTGCAACCATGACCGTTACATCAGCAGGTTCAGGTACTTTTAATACAAGCACAATTACCAACGCAGGTATTACAAATGTTACGGTAACAAATTTATCTGCGGGAACATCTCCTTCAATTTGTAGTAATGATATAAGTTCAGGTAATACAACAAGCTTTAGTATTTCTAATGCACAGTTCACATCTTCAGGATCTTTCACTGTTCCTTCAGGCGTTACTTGTTTGAAAGTAGAAGCTTGGGGAGCCGGCGGTGGTGGTGGATCAAGATCAAGTAATGGACAATCTGGTGGTGGTGGCGGTGGTGCTTATGCGAGTAGCACATTGTCTGTAACATCAGGTACTTCTTATACCTTTACAATTGGCTCTGGAGGTACAGCAGGGAATACCGGAGGTAATACAACATTTAATACAAATAGTGTAATCGCTGCAGGGGGAACTGGTGTAGCCAGTAATACAACTACAGGCGGAGCAGGAGGGACAACAGCAAATTCTACTGGTTCAGTGAAGTTTGCTGGAGGTGCCGGTGGTTCTACTAGTGGATCTACATCTGGTGGTGGCGGTGGCGCCGGTGGTGAAACTGCCAATGGTGGTGCCGCATCTGGCGGAACAGCAGGCTTAGGTAATGGAAATTATGGTGGTGATGGTGGTGCAGGCGTAGGTAGTTCAAATATAAATGGCAATAATGGTACTGTTTACGGCGGCGGCGGCAGTGGAGCCTCAAAAAGTAGTAGCGGTAATACTACAGGAGGTTCTGGTGCTAATGGTTTAATTCGTATTACTTGGGTTGATGCTACTAACTTTAGTATGGTAGCTACATCTCCAGTGTGCTCGGGTTTTGGTTCTTCAGTAACAATCGGTTCAAGTACTTTGGCTGATGGAAACTATACTGTAACTTATAACTTATCTGGTGCTAACACAGCTACAGGTTCTACTGCAGCTTTAACTTTCAGTGGCAATACCGGATCATTTACTACATCAGTATTGTCTTCAACAGGTACAACTACTGTTACTATCACTTCAATTACTTATACAGGATGGACTTGCGGATACACAATATCATCAAATAATACAGCTTCAATAATTGTAAATGCAGTTCCATCCGCACCAACAGTAACAAGTGCGTCAAGATGTGGAACAGGAACCGTAAGTTTATCAGCATCAGGAACAGGTACAATTAAATGGTACAATGCATCAACTGGTGGAACATTATTGTCAAGTGGAAATAGTTATACCACACCAAGTATATCATCAACAACGATTTATTATGCGACGGATTCTATTGTAGCTACAGGTTGTACATCAACAAGAACAGCAGTAACGGCAACAATAAATACAGTGCCATCAGCACCAACAGGAACTAGTGCGGCAAGATGTGGGGCAGGAACAGTTGGTTTGTCAGCAACAGGAACCGGAACAATCAAATGGTATGATGCATCAACAGGTGGAACATTATTAAGCAGTGGAAATAGTTATACCACACCAAGTATATCATCAACAACGATATACTATGCGTTGGATTCAATTGTAGCTTCGGGTTGTACATCAGCTACAAGAACAGCGGTAACGGCAACAATAAATACAGTGCCATCAGCACCGACAGGAACAGATGGAGTAAGATGTGGAACAGGAACGGTAAGTTTATCGGCATCAGGAACTGGTACGATTAAATGGTATAATGCATCAACAGGCGGAACATTGTTGGGATCAGGTAGCAGTTATACCACACCAAGTATATCAACAACAACGATATACTATGCGATGGATTCAATTGTAGCTTCGGGTTGTACATCAGCTACAAGAACAGCGGTAACAGCAACTGTAAATGCAGTGCCATCTGCACCAACAGGAACAAGTGCGGCAAGATGTGGAACAGGAACAGTAAGTTTATCAGCATCAGGAACAGGAACGATTAAATGGTACAATGCATCAACAGGTGGAACATTATTAAGCAGTGGAAATAGTTATACCACACTAAGTATATCATCAACAACGATTTATTATGCGACAGATTCTATTGTAGCTACAGGTTGTACATCAACAAGAACAGCTGTAACTGCAACAATAAATACAGTGCCATCAGCACCAACAGGAACAAGTGCGGCAAGATGTGGAGCCGGAACAGTTGGTTTATTAGCATCAGGAACAGGAACTATTAAATGGTACGATGCATCAACAGGTGGAACATTATTAAGCAGTGGAAATAGTTATACCACACCAAGTATATCATCAACAACGATATACTATGCATTGGATTCAATAGCAGTTACGGGTTGTACATCAGCGACAAGAACCGCAGTAACGGCAACAGTAAACGCAGTGCCATCAGCACCAACAGGAACAGATGGAGTAAGATGTGGAACAGGAACAGTGAGCTTATCGGCATCAGGAATTGGTACGATTAAATGGTACAATGCATCAACAGGCGGAACATTGTTGGGATCAGGTAGCAGTTATACCACACCAAGTATATCAACAACAACGATTTATTATGCGATGGATTCTATTGTAGCTTCGGGTTGTGTATCATCAACAAGAACAGCAGTAGCTGCAACGGTTAACGCTGTGCCATCAGCACCAACAGGAACAGGTGCGTCAAGATGTGGAACAGGAACAGTAAGTTTATCAGCATCAGGCACAGGTACAATTAAATGGTACACTGCCTCAACAGGTGGAACTTTATTGTCAAGTGGAAATAGTTATACCACACCAAGCATATCATCAACAACGATTTACTATGCGACGGATTCAATTGTAGCTACAGGTTGTACAACAACAAGAACAGCAGTAACGGCAACGGTAAATGCAGTGCCATCAGCACCAACAGGAACTAGTGCGGCAAGATGTGGCGCAGGAACAGTTGGTTTATCGGCATCAGGAACAGGCACCATTAAATGGTACGATGCATCAACAGGTGGAACATTATTAAGCAGTGGAAATAGTTATACCACGCCAAGTATATCATCAACAACGATATACTATGCGTTGGATTCAATAGTAGCTTCGGGTTGTATATCAGCTACAAGAACCGCAGTAACTGCAACGGTTAACGCAGTGCCATCAGCACCTTCAGGAACAAACGGAGCAAGATGCGGATCAGGGACAGTAGTTTTATCAGCATCAGGAACAGGTACAATTAAATG
>CANFUJ010000029.1 GCA_947450165.1 Chitinophagaceae bacterium | reverse complement strand
GATGAAAAAGAACAGATTAAGTGCAGCAGAAGGCCATGTTTATTTTTTGCTGCGTAATCAATACGAAGAAGCCTATTTGAATTTGTTAAGAGAAATGGATCCCACAAAGTATCAGATTTATCTAGAAGAACAGGAGAAACTGATGCTACAAAAAGAAGCATCCCATCAAAATGAAATTAAAAGACAACAACAAATCGTAGAGCAAGAGAAAAAAGATTATGAAATGTGGTTGTCGATTCAAAAAAGAGCTTAATACTATTTTTCAATTTTAAATTAAATATTCATGCCAGAATTTTCAGCTGCATTATTTGCAACACAAGAGCGACCTCATGGTCCAGAACATCGATTGATTGCACACGCTTTATTGTTTGAAGGTGCCCGTCCCTATTGGGAAGTGTACATTGGAGGTAAAGTTTTTAGATTCATTCCAAATCCCGATTTTCTTTTAGAAGACGGGTTGTGGCAATTAAACAATTATTGTCAAATTCCAGCATCAGAATACAAACATGATTTGAGTGATAATGCACCCATAACATTGGAAGAAGAGTTTGGAGAAGACATTTGCAAGGAAGCCAGAGAAAACATTTCTAAAGAATTATCTGAAACAAATCTTCATTTCAAATTTGTACAATGGCCTGGCTATTTGCTGAACAAATGGAACGATAAAATAAATGATTTAAAGAAAGTAGGCATCAACATCACTGCTCATGCTTAGATTATTTGTAATGCGCAATCGTTTTTAAAAGCGATTCTTTGATTTGTTTTTTCAAAACAGCTGGCTGAACCACTTTACAAAATGCACCCATGGCCAAAATTCGATTTATCAATTCATGGTTGATGTTTACCGTCATTTCGATATCAATACCAACCTTGGTTTCTTTGATTAGTTTTTGAGATGCGTGTATGGGTTCGAGTTGTATTAATTTATGATAGGGGTCTTGAATGGAAAGCACAACCTTACTTGGTTTGGTTTCGCTTTCCATGATCCCTACAGAGTGTTGTAAAAAATTTTCTGCGTTAAAATCGAATCGATGTTTTTGTACTTTTTCAATGGTTTCAATGTCTTGAATTCTATCCAATGCAAAAGTTAGATAATCATTTCTTTCCGCAACCCATCCAATTAAGTACCAACGGTTGCGATGCTCTTTTAAAAGTTTGGGATAAACGGAATAATCTTTTACTTCTTTTTTATAAATATTTTCGTACCGAATTTTTGTAATCCACCTGTTTTTTAATGCAGGTAAAATGATTCCAATCCAATCATAACCTGATGTGGCATTGCCAGTTTCAAACTGAATGTATTTATCAAAATCTTCTTCTTCCAAATCCATCAATAAATTAAAACGGGTATTTATTTTATCAATGGCTTGTTTAAAATCTTTGAATATGGTTACGTGCGAATATTGATGCAACAGGTTGGCCGCATATCTCAATCCATCCCATTCATGATCTTCAAGTTTTAAATCGGAAATAGAAAATCCTTGTTCGGCATAAAAATATCCTTTGTTGATTTTGCTATATTCAATCGGAGCATCATAACCATTCGGCTGACTTAATTTCATTTGTCGGATGTCCTTTTCAATGGTAGAAGTTGAAATCCCTCCTCTGATTTTTTTACTACAAGTTTTGGCCAAATCCTCAAGCGTAGGGTAGGGCCTTAAATTATTGGTTAAACAACTATCAATTATTTTATGTCTGGCAACGGCAGATTTTAATTTTGGCATGTAGTAAATTTATTGAATATTTTTTATAATCATCAACAACACATAAAATCTAATCTTCTTCGTAGATATCAAAATAATCTTCGGGCGAATTTTCCAAATAATCAATCTCACCTGTAAATAATCGTTTTAATAAATCAACAATTTTCTCTTTTTCGTATGCGGCCAATTGATATGGATGGTTGTTGGAAAATTCATTCAACGCATCATTGCATATTTCATGATAGTATTTTAGCTTTTCAATTTCAGCATCTTGTTTGTCTTCTAAATGGAAATCCATATTTATAATTTTGTGGTAAATATAAAAATAGAAGACCTCCAACTATTGGAGGAGCGAAAAATTTTTATAGCCCACGGTTTAAAACCTTGGGTTAAGCGATGAAGAATTAATGTCTAATGCTTTTAATAATTTGCTTTTTGGATGCCATATTTTGCGGATATTTTTCATAGCCCACGGTTTAAACCGTGGGTTGTATAAAAAAAAACAAAAAAAACCGCCTAAGATTTTTAAATCTCAGACGGCTTTTAAAAACTAAAACTTCTATTCAACTATTGCTTAATCAATTTCAACACTTTTTGATTTTTACCTTGAATGATTACTGCAAAGTAAACGCCAGCTTGATATTTTTCCCCAAGGTTTATTTTTTTTCCTTCTAAAATATCATTTCTTAATTCCATCAATTTACCATCCACGTTCGTGATTTTACAAATAATAGGCGTTCTCTTCACTTTACTTTTTACCAACAATTCAAAATGGTTGGATGTCGGATTGGGTGAAACTTGAACTTGTAAATCGCCTTCCATTTTATTTAATTCACCGCCATTTGTTTTATCATTGATAAGCTTTGTAAATAATGTTGGGCATGCTGGCAATGATATCGTTATTTTTCTTGACGCACTTACAAAGCAATTGTTTTTAGCTTTTACAGTAACAGAATCCAATATCAAACTATTCGGATATAGAACAGTGATGATGTTGCTATTTGTTGCGCCTACAAATGATGCTCCAGTTGGTATTTTCCATTCGTATGAAGTTACATTTAAAACAGCAGCGATGGCATATGTTACTTGTCTACCCGGACAAGCATTTAATGTTGTAACCGTTATTGCTCCTGGTGTGGCAGGTATTTTTCGAGTTATGGCCAACAATCGTGTTGGAGAAGTAGAACAATTGTTTACTGCTGCTACTGTAATGTTTCCACTCACAAAATTGTTTTGATAACTCACCGTAATATTTGTTGTTCCCTGACCACCTACAATTGTTGCGCCATTAGGTACAGCCCAGTTATAACTGGTGGCATTCAACACAGCCGCTATGCTATAATATCCATAAGATGAAGTTCCCATTAAAGGACAAGCATCTGTTGTACCCGTAATTACACCAGGCGTTGTTGTTATTTTTTTAGAAATGGCTAAAGATGTATAATTAGATACTGCACAATTTGAGACTGCTCTAACCTGAATACTTCCACTCACAAATTGACGATTATACGATACCGTTATTATGGTGTCGTTTATACCTGTTCCACCTGGATGCGATACAAGTGTAGCATTGGTTGGAACAATCCAATTGTATGAAGTGGCATTAAGCACTTTTCTAATGGTGTAAGTAGCATTGGTTGAACTGCCCATAAAAGGACATGCGTCAATAGATCCGCTAATTGTACCAGGTGCCAATGGAATTTTTCTTGTAATGGCAAGTGTTTTGGCAATAGAAACACCACAATCATTTACAGACTTTACAGATATATTTCCACTTACAAAACTGCTGCTGAAAATAACCTTAATCGCTGTATCGTTTGCAGCTACTGTGGATACTCGCCCAACAATTTGAGCACCCGTTGGAGCTTCCCAAACATAAGCTTTTGCGGTAGTGACTTTAGCTATTGAATACAAAACAGTATCGCCTATTGATTTTACACTTGATTGCATATAAGGACAAGCATCGGTGTTTCCAGAAATTGTACCTGGTGTTACAGGAAGTGTTTTAAGAATGGATAGTCCAGCGTTTAAAGCACTGACACCACAACCAGATTCAGCGCTTACTTGAATCTTAGTACCCGATACAAATGTAGAATCATAACGAACATAAATGACCGTATCGTTTTGACCGAGTCCATTTGGATGTGAAACAATTGTTGCGCCAGCTGGAACTTGCCAATTATAAGAAGCCACGAATGCCAATTTATTAATCGAATATTTCAAACTATCATTCAATGATAAACTCATACAAGCATTTGCTACGCCTGTTATTACACCAGGTGTTGATGGCAATGTATTTAATATGGTTAATGTTTTGTCTGCACTAACCGCGCAATAAGAAATTGATTTTACTTTTATAACCCTTTGTGTTGCTGTACCCGTTGCAAAATTCGAATTAAATCGTATGGTTACACTCAATGAATCTGGAGTAGCCGAAACGAGCGTTACATTTGAAGGCAATGTCCATCTGTATGTTGTAGCAAAATCATTTGC
The DNA here is from genome assembly GCA_947450165.1 of Chitinophagaceae bacterium. Lineage (GTDB taxonomy): Bacteria > Bacteroidota > Bacteroidia > Chitinophagales > Chitinophagaceae > Ferruginibacter. Next base: position 15,903 of record CANFUJ010000029.1, on the reverse strand, counting down.
AGCTGGTGTTGCTGTGTATGTTGCGGTATTAGATGTACCGATTAGCAAACATGGATTTGTTGGTCCAGTTATGGCAATTGGTGCTAATGGCGCCATCTTTTTTATGGTTAATGTTCTTACAACTGTTGCACCACATACATTTGAAATGGTTACTGTAATTGTTCCAGTTGAATATGTAGAAGCAAATTTCGCATTTATCGCATTGCCACTACCCGTTAACGTTATTAATGAGGAAGATTTTGTCCATGTGTAAATAGCGCCTGGAATATTATTTACTGAGTATTGTGTGGTTTGATTGGTTCCAACAATACTACATACATTGGTTAAACCAGCTATATTAGACACTTCAATTAATGGATCTTTTTTAATGGTATCTGTAGCACTGATTGATTGTCCTAAACTATCCGTTACCATTACCACATATACGCCAGCAGCAGCTGTTAATGTAGCTCCAGTTCTTCCATTATTCCATGAATAAAAATACGGCGGATAACCACCAGATGCAGTAGCCGTAAGTACTCCATCTGCATTTCCCGAACAACTTGCATTTGTATTACTGAATGAAATCGTATAATTACCTAAAACAGCAAAAGTACTATTGTCATTGTAATTGTATTCTAGCACAGAAGTATTGCTGATGATGGCGATAATATTGGTTGACACATCTGCAACGACCCATGGCATGATTACGCTTGTATCACCAGAAGCAGCAATCACAAAATTTGATTGTCCAATCAAAATGGAATCGCCTACATTATTTATATAATAGAAGGAAACCCTTGCATTACAAGGTTGCGTACCTCCATTTCCAATATTTGCTTGTATTGAAATGGTTTGTCCCAATTGAGGCGCAGATTGCGAAGGTATTAATGACCTGAAAAATAAATTGGCCGATTCTCCAACGATAATAGCTCTGGTTGCTTCATTATTCGTTTCATTGTTTTCTGCAATTTGCTTATCTGCATCAATAATTGCCCTTATGATATGTGCACCTGAAATTAATGATGACCATGTTCTAGGCATTCTTACCGTAAAATGATCGCCATTGGCTAAGCCCCTTACTTTTACAGAGTCATGCGCAACGCCATTTACCAATACTTTTAATTTCATGCTGTCATTAACATTGGTTCTTCCAATGTTTTCGTAACTCACATCAAAATTAACAGGTTGTCCTGCACTAGGATTCAATATAGTAGGGTTAATAAATTCTGATAATACCCGCATATCAGGTGTGTTTACTACATTCCAATGTGTTATCAATACATTGTTTGATTCATCACATTCTAAATACGTATTATCAGGATCGATAGTCATTGTAAATGTATATGTTCCCATCGACGTAAATACAAATGGCGTTGGTAACGATACAGCATAGGGGCAGCTGCAATTGTTACCCACATTATTTAATATGCCATATCCCAAATTAATGGTTCCTGTTATTCCAGGTCCACTCACTTCGAATTTAGTTTTTACCTGACTGGCTGTGTATAAATGATGTGCAGCCAATCCTACAAAAGGCGTAGCTACTTGATTTAGATATGCGGTACCATTAAATGTATTTGAACCACATAAAGGAACGGCTTCAAAATCATGACAAAGTACATCGCTAAAACTATTGTCATTTTCAGTAAATTCATCAATGGTATTGTTGGGATCTACAGAAATGGTTAACAGGGTAGATGTACTATTTGGCACTGGCGCTAAATATGATACCATAGTTGATTGTCCAGGGATAAGATTGCCATTAAATGTAGTGTCATAATTAACACCAGTAGAATATGCAAATCTTACTTTAATTGGCCCTATCGCTGTGTTATTGCCGCCATTTACTACACTTGCTTTTAAGGTGATGAATCCTGGAGGTGCTGGATCTAAAGGACTTACCACATTGCTTCCGCAAGCAGAAATGTATAAATTGGGTTTACATGCGATAACATTTAATGGGCCGTAAGTGGCTTCATTATTATACTCATTTAACTCATTTACTTCTCCACCTGAGTTTGTAGGAACATCGCATTGAACATCATAAGTATATCCGCCCAATGATTCGTAAATATATGGAACAGTAAAACTATAAAAAGTTCCAGGATTAATATTCGCTACGCGATGATTATAAGTTGCAACAATAGCGCCATTAAATTTCACAAATACTTTTGTTGTAAAGTATCCAGAAGCCACACCACCTGCATTGTATAAAGTAAATCCAGTGGTTGGGTTAGGACAATTATACACCGTGCCCGATGGTCCGCCATAAGGTACGATATCTGGCAAATTAGGGGATACATAAATGCCCGCATAAGTGCCATTCCCTTCATTACATTCATTTACTTGCGCGTTTGCATCTGCGTTTGCATAAATATAATAGCTGCCTGGTGTTGGAAATGTTACCGAACCTATAGATACGGTATAAGATTGGCCAGAAGCCAATGCTGGAATAGGGATGGTTGTATTTATTAAATCTGTTCCACCACTTTGTGTAAGTGTTACAATTGTAGTTGCAGTTGAAGCAGTCATTCCGCCATTAACTACCCTTAATTGTCCTGTTACTGAATTGCCTTGTACAATTGAAGTTCTGTCTAATATGATAGTAGCGTATAAATCTGGAAGCGTACATGGTTCTGGTCTTGGTATAATGGTGAAGTCATCACTAAAGTTTGCTTCAAGGGTGTAGTCTGTTATGTTTCCAGTTAAATGATACACTCCAATTGGAATTGGCGCTGGGAATGAGATGGAATAATATCCCGAAGCGTTGGTATAGCCACTAAACTCCGCCCCAGTTTCTGTAATTCTAATCGTAACTGTTGCACCCGCCACACTTGAATCGGGGAGTGGTACAGCTGTACCCGTATAATTGGCCAGTCCACTTATGGTGATGTAATTGTCAGTATTGGTATATGAAACTTTTGGTGATACATAGCTCGATATTAAGATTCTTCCAGGTACAGGGAAATCTCCATTTACAAATGGCCTTACTGCACTATTGTCCAATTCGTTCCACTCCGAAATAACATTTGTTTTGTCGATAATTACCTGCATTGGACACCAAGCTGGAACCGATGGAGTGGTGATGTTCCATTGAATCAATTTTGTGCCATGCGGTGGAATAAAATCTACCACAACATCAGGATATACAATATTTGTATCAAACTGATTTACCAAATGGCTCACAAAATCTTGCGCCGCATAATCAGATTCATTTCTAATTAATGCAGTTACAACTATTGCAGAACCTGGATTTGGTCTGCGTTGACTAAAAGTGATGTCATTGGCAAAGATGGTTAAATTTGGCTGTTGTAATACATCTGGATAATTAAAGCTGCCAAATGTAACATTACAGTTATTTACATCAGAAATCAAAACGCTTGTTTTCCAATTTACACCATTGGGTAAACCGTTTACAGTTGCGATATAACGTTTACCATTAGATGTAGTGACATCATTAGGGTCATCTTCAGTCATTACAAGCAATCTGTCATTTGCGTCTGTATAACTTCCATTTCCTTCATAATCTAATATCAATCTTGGGAAGCCAGTGAGTGGTAAATTATTTGACGAATCTACATATTCCACTTCGAAATTGAAATCTGTATAAGATGAACCACTAACTTGATTAATCAACTTTGTAGTATAACCTGTATTTGAAGAAAATCTGAAGTATTGACGTTTATTATTGGTCACAGCACTTGCATCATTGCAATCACCGTTTACAGCAATTAATTCAGATGCTAAATACCCATGAAGTGGACGCACACATTGAGTGATCGCGTTTCCTGATCCATAACCATCGCCATCAGCATCAATATACCAAGTAGGTGCAGGTGTGTTTGTAATGGTTATATTGGATGAAACTGCAGAGCATCCATTTGCATCTGTTATGGTTACATAATAAGTACCCGCATTTTTCGCATAGATTACATTGCTTGTACCACCTGTATTCCAGAGATATGATGTGGCATTAGATGCAGTTAACTTTACAGAATCGCCTTGGCATATTGTTGTAGAACCATTGGTTGTAATTGTGGCAAGTGGCGCAGTATTCAAATAATTAAGTGTTACAGAATCGCGCTTACTACAACCTAAAGCATCCGAAACAGTTACATAGTATTTACCAGACAATAAATTGTTTATATTTTGTGTACTAGCGCCATTACTCCATGAATAACTATAATTTGGATTGCCGCCTGTTACGGATACAGAAGCTGTTCCAGTAGCAACACCCTGACAATTAACAGGTGTACTAGACATTGTAAGTGATAATGCAACGGCTTGATTAACGCTTACATTTGCAGTAGACTGACAGCCACGACTATCCGTCACAACTACTGAGTAATTTCCAGCACCTATAGCTGTAATTGTTGATGTGGTTGCACTTGTATTCCAAAGATAAGTATATGGTGCTGTTCCACCAGTTACTTCTACAGACGTTGCACCTGTTGATGTTCCATTGCAATTTATTGGAGATGCAGTTGCAATTGTTTTTAAAGTTGAAGGTCCATAAATCACAACACTATATTCATCCGAATTGCCTCTAGCATCAGTTACTATTACATCGTATTCACCAGCATTTAATCCAGAAATATCTTGTGTATTGGCAGAAAAACTAGGACTTCCGATTTTTGTCCAAGCATATTGATATGGCGCAGTGCCACCAGTTACATTAATATCAATTGACCCTGTTGCTACACCACCACAAATCAAATCAACACTATTATTTAATGTAATGGTTGGCGGTGCATTGCTGATACATGTTGCTGCAAAAGTTGCATTAAATGCGGCACTCGTAATTGATGGGTTCGTACCTACAACCCTTATTTTATAGCCATTTCCACTGAGTCCAGATGGAACTATACACCAAATGCTACCACTTGTTGTTGTAGAAGCATTGCCGATCAAGACAGGTGAAGCAAAACTTCCAGAAGCATTGCTCAATTCTACTTTAAATTGATTTCCGGAACTAAATGTTCCCGTAGCATGATAACCTACTTCGATAGAATCACCTGCACATAAGTTGCGTTTATTTATTCCCGTTACGGTTATGTTATTTTGTGTACCTGCATTTAAAACTGAAAAAGTTGAATTATTGGTAACACTCCATTTTCCAAAATTATCGAGTGTTCTTAGATAAAATTTATGGTCGCCATCTGATAGCCCTGAAATATTTATGGCAATGATGGAATCTGTTGCAACGCCAGTTCCACTCATAGGATAAGGAATGGCTTTTCCAAATCCAGGATCATTGTCAATGAAATATTCAGCACGAATAATTTTTGAAAATTGTCTGTTTTGAGTAGGCGACTTATACAAAAACGTTCTGTTAGAAATACTCCATTTATTATTGACATCTTTAATCCTAACAAACAACTGATGTACGCCTGTTGTTAATGCACTTACATCAGATTGAAACCCAACATTGATCAATTGAGCGCCAGGCGTAATCGGTATGTTTGTTCCGTTTCCAAACCCTGGATCATTATCAAAAAAATATTCTGCCTTTACTAAATTAGGTGGGGTATTACTACTATTGTCATTGGGCTTAAATAAAATATTTCGATTGCAAATACTCCAAACGCCTCTTGAATCTTTAACACGAATAAACATTTGATGAACACCTGGCGTTAAAGTACTTACATCTGCATTGAATGCCTTGTCGATGATAGAAAAACCTGGAGTTATCGGAATATTTGTTCCGTTTCCAAACCCAGGCTCAGAATCAAAAAAATACTCTGCTTTTACAATTTGAGTAGTATTGTTGACGGATTGTTGAGCAGGCTTGTACAAAAGATTTCTATTGCATATACTCCATTTACCCGATGCATCTTGTACGCGAATAAACATTTGATGTATCCCAACCGCTAAATTTTCTACACCTGCATTAAAGGAAAGATTGTTTATGGCAACGCCTGGTGTTATTGCAATGGCATTTCCATTTCCAAATCCTGGATCTACATCAAAAAAGTATTCTGCTCTTGTGATTTGAGGTATAAAGAATGTAGAGGCACCTGGCTTATACAACATGCTTCTATTCGTTACACTCCAACGCCCATCTGCAGTTTGTACTCGCAAAAAAAGTTGATGTACGCCCGATGATAAATCCGCAACAGAAGTGCTAAATGTTTGATTGGAAATATTGTTAGATGGGGTTATAGGAATTGCTACACCATTACCAAACCCTGGATCAACATCATAAAAATATTCTGCACGCGTAATGTTAGATTGTGCGTAAACAGAAAATGAATGTAATAAACAACAGTAAAAAACAAGATGCAGAAAGTATCTACATATTTTTATACGTTGTATTTTTTTATACAAATTATTTAAATCCATAACAGATGTATGATTTTATTTTATACAGCCGGAAATGCTGCACTGAGGCCATTATGCTACGAAAAAGTTTAAATACGTTTTAACCTAGTATTTATAAAAACTAATTTTTAATTATTGCTTTTTGCACTAAAAGTTACTTGAATGGTATTGCCACCTGTTGAAGATGGAGTACTCATATTGGTAATAGCAGGAATGGCCGGTTGCAAAGCAAGTTTGAAAGCAGTACTTCCTCCAAATGCGCCCATATCAATTCCACCATAGCCAGAAGCAATAGCAGGGCTGCCCGTTTTTAATTGAAAATCTTTATCAACTGAGCCTGTTGGATTTACAAATACATTAGTCATGTTTGCGTTTAAAATATTATTGTTTCCTGAAGGGAAAATAGCATCTGGGAACATATTATAAGTAGGTAGGGAATTATAAAAAGCATAATTACCTCCCTTTATTGAAATGTTATTTTGAAAAACGGAATTGTAGATGTTACCAGTACCATGATAATTTTCATTTCTATTTAAAAAATTAAAGACATTATTGGTGATAATGGCTGAAGTACTATACCCCGACATTGTAATGCCGTAGCCTACTATATTATTTGAAAAAATAACGTTAGTAGCATCTATGTTACAATAGCTACCTATGAAGTTTTGTGTCACCACAATATTACTGGGATTACTACTCAAATAAATATAGCCATTAATGTGACATCTGTTAAAAGTAATATTGCTAGTGTATACATAAGCATATGACTCAATGAATAGCGAAACTACGGTTCCAGCACTACCATTATTACAAATAAAATTTGATACTTTTCCGGTTGTAGTTGAAAATTGATTGCCTAAATTATCTATTAAAAAACTACCTATGCTTATCCATACCAATGGTTTTGACGCATAAACAGATCCATAATTATTTACAGAAGGTTCAAGATGAATGGTATCACCTGCACTAGCGCCATCATGAGCAGCTTGAGCTGTGGTAAAATCTGCGGTTACACCAGTCATGTTGTTTACCCTCCAGATTTTTGCAAATGAATTTTCACTTAAAAAAAATAGCATTGTTGAAACGATAATTAACTTTTTCATTTTTGACATTTTGATTTAAAAATTAGGGCTTAAACTTATAGAAATGTTTGCACAAATGCAATACCTATAAGTTGGTATTTTTTGATGATTAGAAGCAATTTTTGCTTCCTTAATGCATTCTGAAAAATGTTATAAAAAATAAAATTTATTCTTCAACCGATTCCCTTTAACATTTCATTGTGGTCAATCCAAAATTTTCATTTGTAGATTCATTCAACAAAGCAAAAATCTCCTGCATTTGATTATAACTCTATAATTATTTTATCGCGTTCGTTTTTTTCTCTACCCTATACTTTTTGTTTTCATTATTGATTTTTCGCCACCACATTTATTCACCTTTTAAATTTAATTGTATGAATCGCAAATCCATCTTAATCATCGCCGCAATTATTGTCTTGATTATTTTAATCATTTCAAAATGCAATTGTAGAAGTGAAACCAATACAGTTGTAAAATTTGTAAATCCACCCATTAAACAAGCAGATGTACCTTATGCCGATTACACCGTTGATGCTTCGAAAGGAGATACCATTATCTATGGTTCTGGAAGTGTATTGTTATTTCCACCTGATGCATTTGTGGATAAAAATGGCAATGTGGTAAAGGGTGATGTAAAAATTAAATATCGTGAATTTTCAAATCCTGTAGATCAATTTTTATCTGGAATACCGATGGATTATGATTCTGGAGGCGTTCATTATACGTTTGAATCTGCTGGCATGTGTGATATTCAAGCTTTTAAAAATGGTGAACCTGTGTTTGTGAATAAAAACAGCAAACCTGAAATTAATCTTGCCTCATCAAATATAGATCCCGCACAAAATTTATATTATTTAGATACAGTTTCACAACAATGGGTGAATAGAGGAAAAAGCGAAATACTTGAAGTTGGAAAATCCAATGTTGTTGTAAACAGTCCTATTATTGAAGAAATTGAAGTGCCTAAACCAGTACAACCGTATAGGGTAGACGATGAATTGCCCATTATAAAAGTTACCATCGATTCTGGATCTTTTGCCGAATTGATGGCGTATAATAATTTGAAATTTCAATTGGATAAATCAGAAAACAGATTTAATGGAGATGATTCGAAAATTGTATGGGATGATATCAAACTTAAAAAAGGCATTCAATACGGAACGTATAATATTCAGTTTGTCAAAGCATCTGAAAACATAAATAAATCGGTAGAATATAAAGTAAGACCAGTACTGGATGATAAAGATTATGCCAAAGCAATTCGTATTTATGATAATCAATTAAAAAAGTACAATCAGAAAATTGAAGAAAGACAAATGGCATCCAAAGCCAATAAAGCGCAATATCTAAAGGATTCTATGGAAAATTTAATCATTGCGAAAGAGAATGAAAAGACAGCAAAATTGAATAAAATCATAGAAGCTAAAAATGCAGAAATTGAAAAATTAAATGCAGAAACCCTTGAATACAATAAATATGTGGCTAATGAAAACTTGAGGGGCCGAACGCTTAGGAGTTTTTCTTTTGATGAATTTGGAATTTGGAATTGTGACAGACCAATACGTGAAAGCAACCCTATTTGGATTGAACCCGAATTTGCAGATAAAGATGGCAAACGAATAGAATTATACACTGCAAATCTTTTTGTAAAAAATTTCAATGGCCTATTTGAATTATTTGATAATAAATTACCAGTTTCATTACAAAGGGAAAATATGATTGTAGGTATTTGTAATGGTCGATTTGCGTATATAACATATGAAGATTTCAAAAAATTAAATATTAATGCTGATACAAAATCACAAACATTTCCCATGCAAATTGTTTCAGAAGAAAACAACAATTATGCATTCATAAAAAAACTCGTAATGGAATAATCATAAATCATTCAATAGTCCATGGTGTTAATCCATGGACTATTGAATGAAATAAAAATCGTTTTATAGTTATTGATTACTGGCAATCAATCCAGATTAATTCAAATGCGTCATGTAAGCCCATCGATCTAATAAATATGCTTTCGCAGCATAAACATCTCTACTTGCAATTGGCCAATTTTTGTTATAAGCTACTTTGTTGATTAGAGCATATCTTTTAAAAGCTGCATTGTCAATCGTTTCATCTGTTATCTGCTTGCAATCTTGCAATCTAAGCATGTTGAAATAATAAAAAATATGCGGCTCGTTTAATAATCTTTTGTTTGAAAAAAAGTAAATTTTTTTTACCGGCAAACCGCCTTTAAATGGATCATCTTCAATTTGAGGATTATGCCTAATTGGAACATGAATTTTAGGTTTAGTTACGAAGTTTTTGTTGCCGAATTCTTTCAATAAATAAAAAATCAACCAAATCATTATAAGAGACGCAATGATGTATGACATATAGGGAAGTTATTAAATTAATTTAGTGCATTTATTTTAAACATATTCTTGGATTCAAATTCTTTACCAATATTAATTATTTCTTTTTTATCTTGGATTAATTTGTTTTCGCATTGAATAGAAAACCGATTTGGGTAATGAAGTTTATGCGAAATGCTTAGTTTCAAAATCGTTGATGATGCTTCATCGTATTTTTTCAAAAAATAAAAACTAGCAGCTAGGCCAATAATCACTTCATCGCAATCATTTCTTGTTTCCAACATATCCTGATACATATAATTTGCTTGTTCAAATTCATCTTGATGAAATAGTTCATGCGCTTGTTGTAGTTTATTGCCAAATTTGGTGTTAGCATCTTTTATGGTTGTTCTTAAAGGTACCCATTGCGCAATTTCACGATCGGTTAATCCTGTGGTTTCTAATTTTATTTGCTTTTCTATTTCTGTTTTCGATTTGTAATTATTTTCCCTGCCAGCACTCTCCAAACAATATCCAAATGGTCGACATCGTTCACACAAAAGCAGATCTATTTCTTTCTTCATGTTATTTATTTTATTATCCATAGCATTGTTCTTTTCGGGGACTCATCAATTTTTTTGATGATTTCCTTCATTGATTGGTTTGATACTGCTGGACAACCCCAGCCTTCAGGAACGCCATCAGGAAAAACTTCATTATCAGATATCGCATTCCAAGAATGAAGTACAATCGACCTTTTGATTGCATTACTATTGGTTTTATCTAACCCTTGTAATTGATAATTTACTTTTATACCCCAACGGCTTACCCCTTTTTTACCAATTATATATTTACCAACAGATGAACAACGACTATTTATTTCATTACTTATTTCGGCATTTTCTTTCGTGCAATCCTTACTCCAAAACAATAAAAACATTGATCCACAACCATGACTAACCATGTATCTATCTGTGATTTTTTCTTTTGTAAAATCGCAAACATAAAATCTTTTTTTTCCTGAGTGCACTGATAAATCTACTAGAAAAAAATAGGATTCATTTAAGTTTTTTTTCTTGCAATATTCAAATGCTTTTTTTGTGTAAATTTTATAATCGGAGTAGTTTTTATCTATTATTATTTTTTCAACAGGTTTCGGTTTCAACAAAAAATACAGCGATAAAACAGCTACTATACCCAGTATTATTTTAAAAAAAATCTTCATTCTTCTCTATTATTGTAATCTGTAATGCCCAATAATTTTATACGAAAAAAGGAAACCACTCTGTATTCTGGATGTAGGTCCCATGTTATGAAACACATCCTGATTTTCTAATACAATGCCAATATGGTTTATGCCTGGAGATAATACCCAACATACAATATCTCCTGGCAAGTAATCTTTGCCATTAGCGGTAATAGAAACATCATAATGTTGCCTTTTAAAATACGTCATGATATTGGGTACTCTTCGGTGGTCAATGTTTGCATCAGGTTTGTTCAAGCCCCAGTTTTTAGGATATGCTGAAAAATTTGAAACCATATCTTCATGAATTAATTGTTGTAAATCCATCTTGTTTTTTCTAAGTACCCTTGTTACAAGATCTGTACAAGCGCCGCCAGAAGGCACATCGCCATTGGGGTATTTTATAACGTAATAACTAGGATCGTAAACCCATGTTGTTGTTTTTGCAAAATCCATCGCAGCTTTATATATGCCATTTTTGATGTTTGGATTTAATTTATTGGATTTATTGAAACTTATATCTGATGCGTATTTTAGAATCTTAACATCATAAATTTTATCGATGGCTAAAATAGAAACCACACCAATAAAAAAGAATGCGATTAGAATTATTATTTTTTTGTGGTTCATAATTTTAGTGTTTTAAGAAGAACAATTTTTTTAAAATAATCACCGCACGATATTAATTAATAATACTGCAATTAATTGTTAATGATTTTAAAATACGTTGGGTCCAGATCAATTTTCTTTTTTTGTCCTGATTCGCCTTTGATGTAATAATGCTTTGCAAGATCCGGTCCGATTGCGTCTTCAAAAACCCTTTTTATTCTTGATATTTTTTGGCTCGCAGAATCACTCAGTGCATTTACCATGTCATCTATTCGATACCTCATTTCTGTTAAATCTCCCATTGTAGATATGGCTCCATAAATTTCATATAACTCATTCCGATGTTCGCTTAAGCTACTGTGATAAATGCCATCTGGATAACGCATAAATAAAAAGTACAACGCTTTTTCAAGCGGACGAAGTTTGATTTCAATATTATTAAACTCCGGTAAAACAATCTTGTATCTCGAATCAATTTTAAGTGTACTTAATGGAGAAAACTTTTTCATGTTTTGGGCAAACAGCATTTTTTCCCTCAGCGAACTCATGATATGCAAAGCATGATGTAGTTCATGTACACTCATTTTGCCAGCTGCTTTTTCAATGCAATCTTCACAAACATCACCTGTTCTTAATTTTAAAATAATTTCTCTTTTATGAATACACAAATCATTTACGCATCCAATCGGATTTTCATGTACCCTTGTTCTAAGTTCATACAATCCATTAAACATATGCTTTTGTAAAACAAGCGCAATTACTTCATAAGCAATTGGGAAAGCAGCAGAACATTTGATATAATAATCCCAATCATCTGTATGAATAAAACCATTATATGGCATAGATTCATCCAATGCAGCAAACCAATTTTGTTTATTCGCGATATCGGTTAACAACAACACAAATTCATTATCAGGTAAGTTATTATTTTTTCTATATTGTTTACATTTCTTAAACAATGCATCCCATGTTACCGTTTCTCTTTCTAAAGGAAATGATCTTAAGATATCTTCAGTTAATTTTGATTCCATTGGCGCCATCTTCTTTTCAAAATGCGCTTCATCCCTAATTTGATACATATACACTTCTTCATCCTCAAAATAAGTAGTGGCATGTAAATCATAGATAAACTCGATAGGTCCGGGTATTGATTTTAAAAAATCAACCACTTTTGTAAATAGATCGGTACTTACTTCAACTGATTTTAATAAATGTACTTTCATGCGTGTATTATAGTTTTATTTTTGTCACATGGTATACCCTTGATAATCATCCCTAGTTGGTAAGAGGCTTTGTCTTATGGGTATTTCATGCTATAATGTTTAAGTAAAAAGTAAAAAGTCAAAAAATGTTATCCTCCGTTTTATGACTTTTTACTTTTGATTTTTTACTTCCTCTTTTTATCAGAAAAGAAATCGTCTAAATCTTCACCAGATCTTTTTTTATGCATATAATTTTCCATTGAGTTTGATAGTTTATCAAAAACCCCAGATTTCATATTTGCTTTTTCAAATGCAAAACTGTTTTGTTGTTTTATGGCCATCGACGTTGCTACATCCACTGCATCTAATGTGGCACCAATAAAACTAAATGTCCATTTTCCAGTTTCTTCTAATCTCGAAATGGTTTTTCTAATATCAGACAATTTAAATGATTTTGAGGCATTTTCATGGCCATCGGTTAAAATAACAATGACTACTGTTGTATTCGTTTGATTTTGAAGATGTTGTATTTCTCTTTCAATACTTTCAACCGTCATACCAACTGCATCCAATAGAGCTGTTGTTCCATCTGGTCGGTATGTACTGGTGGTTAAATTACGCACAGCCACAGGCGGACTTTGGAAAAAATGATGGTACACTTCATGGTTAAACGTTGTTAAACCAATACTTAATTCTTGTTCAGTAAATTCCTTTTCAAGTTGTTTGATTTTATTGACTTGTTCATTGAAACCACTAATGGTTTGTTCAATACAGTCGCTCATTGAGCCGCTTTTGTCTACGATTAAGTGGTAGATTGTTTTTTCTTTTTGCATAATTATTTGTTTTGAATGCAAATTACAATCGTGTGAATGGGATAGGTGTTTATTACAAGCTTGTAAGGAAGACTCGCTTCTGGATAAATTTTAGTTCTGATTTTGGAATTTGCTTCGTTATAGGAATAGTTGTTTGGCGTTTGGTGTTTGGCGTTGGAAGCATATTTAGCTTAACGTCTATGGACTATTACTTGAAAAAACTAAAAATTAGATATAGGTAGCAGGTTCCCCAAACACCAAACGCCAAACATTCTTTATAACTTCAACTTCTCAAAAAAATAATCATGGTCTACTTCTTTAATTTCTCCTGGTTGTAAATCATCTAATGCGATGTCTTCTATAGAAACACGAATTAATCTTAAGCATTTATGGCCAACTGCAGCAACCATTTTTCTGACTTGATGAAATTTCCCTTCCGTTAGTGTAATCGTTATCCAAGAGTTGGTAACGTTCTTGTGTAGACGCACATTTTTAAGTAATATATTATAGTTTAATGGGTCTGCTATTTTAGCTTCGCAAGGTGTTGTAAAATATGCCGTGTTATCAGGTGCGCTTATAGAAATTCCATTTGCAATTTTCAAAATGGTTTCTTCACTGATTTTATTGATGACCTGAACTAAATAGGTTCTTTTATGTGGTACTTTTCCTTGGAACAATAGTTTGGTAACTTTTGAATTTGTCGTTAACAACAACAACCCTTCCGAATTTTTATCTAATCTGCCAATGGCATGTGTGCCTTCGGGGAAATTAAAATCAATCGATCCTAGCAATCTAACATCGTGTGAACTTACAAACTGCGATACCATATCGATGGGTTTGTGTAATATAAAATAACGATGTTCACTCATAATAGCCATGCAAAATACTTAATATTGTATATGCAACAACAATCTAAAGATCCATTGCATGGAAAAACACTGGAATTTATCATTACTACACTGGTAAATGAATTTGGTTGGGACGATCTAGGGCAACAGATACCCATTAATTGTTTTAACATCAATCCCAGTATTCAATCCAGTTTAAAGTTTTTACGAAAAACACCTTGGGCCAGAAAAAAGGTGGAAGATTTTTACATCAAAATGTTTTGTTGATGATATAAAATTTATCTCATTTTATTTTTCATATTGAAATTTAGGCAATGTTGCTACCAAATTATTTATTACTTTATCGTCTATAGAAACTATTTTAGAAATGTTAAAGTAAACTACTTTGTCTAAATTAGTAAAAACAGCAGTGTTTTTATGTTCAACTGTATCAGTTCCAAAAACTAAACGGCAATTTTCTCCTTCTTCACCTAAATCTTTGTTTTTACAATAAAGAATTATAAACTTACTTCTATCTATAGTAAATTCCTCTAAATAACCTATTGAAGTAAGATTAATTGTAAACCCATTATTATCATAAATAAAAATGGTATCTCTTGTAAATAAAAAATCCACATCATAATTATTTACATAATCATAATGAACAGTATCAACTCCTTCTCCATATTTGCCCAATTTGTGATAATCACTTCTCATAGCAATTCCAATTGGTAATTCAGACTTATTGTTGCTTACTATATCTTGAGAAATCAAATCGTTTGAAGCTATCGCAACAAACAATAAAACCAATTTAATTTTTTTCATGGTTTAAATTTTTTAGGTTTGAAATAATATTGGAATTTAAAAATTAAATATTTTCTTATTCTTAAATTTTCTATAAAACTCAATTTATGTCACTAAGCAATTTTGAAAGAATGATTCAATTGGCCGAGAAAGTATTTGATAGCAAATCGGATCCTGAACAATTAGAAGTGAATGAAGAAGTTTTAAATCATTTGTATCAAATTCATCCCGCTTCCGTTCAAGAATTTGATGATGGAAATGGCCCTGTAGTTTGGGTTTTACTTTTCCCAACAACGAATATGCTCATGGAAGATTTTTTAAAAAATAAAATTTCCGAAAAACAACTTTTTGAATTAACACCATTAAATATTCAGTACGATGTAATTTACCTTTGTTCAGCAATGGTTTTAGAAGAATTTAGAAGAAAAGGAATTGCACAAAATCTCACCATAAATGCAATTGATGAAATCAGAAAATCGCACCCAATAACCAGTTTATTTGTTTGGCCCTTTACTAAGGAAGGAAGTTCCCTTGCAGAAAAAATTTCAACTTCAGTTGGTTTACAATTAAAGATAAAATAGTTATAAAAAAGCATTTGATATTTTAACTTTTAACTTTTTAATTTTTACTTTTCACAACCACTTTGCTACAAATTTTTTAAACGCAGATCTAATTTCTT
>CANFUJ010000028.1 GCA_947450165.1 Chitinophagaceae bacterium | reverse complement strand
TGCACCATGAGTTTATATAACCAACGTGGTGTATCTGCACACAAAGAAGACGTTTTATCGGCTACAAAAAACTTAAGTAAAGGACTTTTTAATAATGCTTTTTGCAAGATTTATCCAGATTATTTGGGCATGGATGATTCATTTGTAAATGTCATGCATGCTGATGGGGCTGGTACAAAAAGCATTTTAGCTTACCTATATTGGAAAGAAACCGGTGATATTTCCATTTGGCAAGGCATAGCTCAAGATGCTATTGTAATGAATTTGGATGATTTACTTTGTGTGGGCATTTATGACAATTTGGTTTTTAACTCTACGATTGATAGAAACAAACATCTAATAACTGGCGAAGTACTAGATCAAATCATAAATGGCAGTCAGGCTTTTTTTGATTTATTGGCTACTTATGGTGTAAACATTCATTATCTCGGAGGCGAAACTGCAGATGTAGGCGATGTGGTTAGAACCATTGCTGTAAATGGCACCATGACAAGCAGATGGAAAAAAGATAAAATCATTTCTAATGATAAAATAAAAGCTGGGGATGTAATTGTGGGTCTGGCTAGTTTTGGACAAGCAAGCTATGAAACTGAATATAACAGCGGAATTGGCAGCAACGGATTAACATCCGCTCGTCATGATTCACTTAGTAAATATTATGCTGAAAATTTCAAAGAAAGCTACGATACTAATTTGAATGAAAATGTAGTTTATATCGGAAAAAACAAACTTTCAGATCCAATTGAAAACAACAGTAATCAACATGTAAACATCGGAAAAATGTTGTTGAGTCCTACCAGAACCTACGCACCAATTATCATTCAATTGTTGGAAAATCATTTTGATAAAATTAATGGAATGATTCACTGCAGTGGTGGCGGGCAAACAAAATGCATGAAATACATGGCGGAAAATATTAAAATTATTAAAGACAATTTATTTACGCCTCCACCTGTATTTCAACTTATACAAAAAAACAGTGGAAGCAATAATAAAGAAATGTACGAAGTGTTCAACATGGGTTGTAGACTCGAAATCTATTGCAGTCCAGAACATGCAGAAGAAATCATTGCCATATCAAAATCATTTCATGTGGATGCACAAATTATTGGAAGGGTAGAAACAGATGTTAAAAATTCATTAGAAATCCATTTACCCAATGAAGTAATTGTTTATTAATAACTGATGCTTTAAATTTGATTTAAGTTTATTTAAAATCATTAAAACATATACATGTCTAAATCAATCATAGAGTTAAAAAATGTAAATATTTATCAAGGTCAAAGTTTGATATTAAGTGATGTAAACATTTCAATTGAAAAAGGAGAATTTGTTTATTTAGTAGGAAAAACAGGTACTGGTAAAAGTAGTTTACTAAAAACACTTTATGGTGATTTAGAATTATCCTCCGGCGAAGGATGGGTTGCGGGGCACGACCTCAAAACATTAACATGGAAAACAGTTCCATTTTTAAGAAGAAACTTAGGTGTTGTGTTTCAGGATTTTCAATTGATGACGGATAGAAATGTAAATGACAATTTGAAGTTTGTATTAAAAGCTACAGGTTGGAAAGATGAAAAACTCATTAATGATAGAATAGCAGATGTTTTAGAAAAAGTAAATCTCACATCAAAAGGATTAAAAATGCCATTTGAACTTAGTGGAGGAGAGCAACAAAGAATTGACATCGCTAGAGCATTATTAAACTCTCCAAAATTGATATTGGCTGATGAACCAACTGGAAATTTAGATCCAGAAACAAGTGATGAAATCATGCAACTCTTATTTCATATTTGCAGAGATTTCGATACCAGTATAATAATGGCAACACACGATTATATGGTAATCAACAAATTTCCAGCAAGAACCATAAAAACAGAAAATGGAAAGGTTTGGGATAATGCTACGATAACCATAAAATAATCGTTTCAACATTTTTTTGATTATCGTAGGTATCTTTTAAGATTTTTGTTCTTTCTTTCAGCATAGATTCAGTGAAATCTTGGTGAAATAATTGTTTAATTTTTATTGTAAAGTCTTCTGCTGTTTCAGCCATTTCACATAATGGTTCGATCCCTGAACCGATTATTCCGGCTTTATTAACCAAGCAATGTCGCCCATTAAAAATGGCATTCAGTAATTTCAATTTTACACCCGTACGGTTAAAAGAGGGCAAAATATTAACCTGGGCTTTTTTAATCAAATCATTCATTTCATGTTCTGATGGGTTTTCCACCAAACAAGTATGCTTGAATTGATAAACCAATTTCTTTAATTTATTGGAAGGGTTCTTTCCTGCAATTACAAATGGAATTTCCAATCGATTGAACACATGAGTCAAAAGCCATTCGACAGCTTTCTCATTTTCATTAACGGATAAATTACCATGATACAAACAAAAACTACCTAAACCCAATTGACTAGTTGGTTTGTTCCAAGGAATAAAAACAGGTAAAAATTCAATGTTATTTACATTATACATCTGTTCAAACACATCCACATCCGAATGTGCCACTGCCCAAAAATCAGACATTGATGCCAATTTCTTTTCGTAATGTTTTAATAGTGATGCTTCAATTTTAAAATATAACTTCCGAAATAAATTGCTTTCGTTTTTAGCAAGCTCGGTATAATAAGTATGTTCGATATTATGCAACCTTACTTTTACTTTTCTATTTTTAAGCGCTCCGGTAAATATAGGATAGCTACAATGTATACCTTCCAATAAAATAGGGTAGTTGTCTTTTTGTAGATTTTCAAGAAGTAAATGGCTTCGTCTGGATTGTACAATAAATGGAATATTGAAATGTAATAGCGAAAACCATTTTTTTCTGGGATAATATTGCACACTTCTACAATATCTTTCTAAAATATTTTGTTCACTTCTATATTTTGTAAAACAATGTAAATGAATGGATATGCCTTGGTCATGTAAACTTTTAATTTTATAAAAAAGGTCTACCACACCACCAAAATCAACTGGCCATGGAACAACATGCGTAACAATATGTAAATGTTTATTGCTCAAAAATATTTTTATAAAATTGAATTAATTTTTTTGATTCGTTTTCCCAATTGTAAACCAATTTAGCTTCGTTGGAATGCTGAACAAGTTGGGCATATTTTTCATCATCCGTCAAAAGCTTATTAATGGCGTTAGAAATTTCGTTTGGTTCTAAATTGTCAATTAAAACAGCAATTTCAAATTCATCATTAATACGTTTATACTCAGGAAAATTCATTGAAACTTGAGGAATACCAGCGTGCATGTAGTCGAAAAACTTGTTGGCCAATGAATAATACTGATTTAGTCCAATGTTTTCAACCAAATTTAATCCTATATAATATTGGTTGGTTATTTCATGTAGTTCAGCTGGTGAAACCCTTCCTTTAATAATTACCTTTTCCTCTAAACAATGATTATGTATAATTGTTTTTACTTGCCCCATAAAATTCCCTTCGCCATAAATATGAAGTATTCCATCCACATTTTTCATGGCAGGAATTAAATATTCCAACCCACGCGCTTCATTAACTGCACCTTGATATAAAATTAATTTTTCTTTTTTGGGCGAAATTTTATTTGAAATTTTAATTGAGGTAGCGTTCATTATTACCTCGTATTTTATTTTATATAATTCTTCAAAAGCTTTACTGATACAATAGCATACGGTATATCCATTTTTAAATTTTGAAACAAAATGTCTTTCTATGTAATGCCAAATTTTATACACTTTAGGCCTTGTAATGATTTCTTTTTGCTGAGAAAAATATTCATGTGCATCATAAACCAATGCTTTATTTTTCATTTTCCCGGCAAAGAATACGGGCATTATAGTATCTAAATCTATGGCACAAAACAAATCTGCTTTTTTGAAAAGCAGGGTAAAAAACAACTTGACATTATATTCTGCATAAAAGCCAAACCCTTTTTTAAAGAAACATTTTATTCTTTTTTGATTAAATTTTCTATCAATCAATTTGGGAGAATTTGAAAATTGAACGCCAATTAATGAAACTTTGTACCCTTCATTAAAAAGTGTTTCACAAATACGAATCATTCTTTGGTCGTAATTGAGCTCATTGGTAACTGTAAATACTAAATGCTTCAATTTGTTAGTGGAATTTGCTGATAAATATTTTCTATAAATATAACTGTTTTCAGTGCAGAGCTCCCATCAATATGTTTGCTCTCTTTGCCATTTAACGCCAAAACCAAATTGTCGTAGACTTTATCATGGTTACTCATAGAACCTTTGTATGTTCCGTAATCATTTGCCGGTTGGTTGGGATGCAAATTAGATTGCTTTATAATTTCGGGAAACTGATAAAGCAATTCTTGCATGTATTCACCACCAAGCTTTATGGTTGCTTTTTCTGCTACTATTGATAATGCTACTTCTTGATTTTTTAAAAAAGCATTTACCGTATAATGAATGCTTCCAATTGTACCTGATTTCATTTTTACTGAAATGGCACCCGTATCTTCAAACTCAATGTTTTTGCCCGATAAATTGGATCTAAATCCAGAAAAGTTCTCCGCATCATCATTCAGCAACCAAAGAAGTACATCTATATAATGACTAAACTGGGTGTAAAGTGTTCCGCCATCTTGTTCATAAGTGCCGCGCCAATTCTCTGCGTAATATTGATTTGGCCTATTCCAAACGCAATTCAATTGAAAACTATAAATTTTTCCTAGCGTACCAAAGTCAATTTGTTTTTTTAATTCCTCTATAATCGGTGTATATCTTGAAGATTTTACGACAAAAAGTTTTTTTTGATTTGTCAAAGCAGCTTGAATCATATTTTCAGCATCTAAGCTATCGATGGCTAATGGTTTTTCACACAATACATTTTTGCCTGCATTTAAAGAAAATATCGTTTGTTGTGCATGCAAATAATTGGGTGTACAGATACAAATCACGTCCACATTGGATTCTGTAGCCAGCAACTCCGAAATATCATGATAAGCATTACAGTTAAAATCAGTAGCTAATTGTTGCGCACGCTGAAAATCAACATCACAAACGGCAATCAATTTCCCAACCCTTGTAATTTGTTCGGCATGTCTTTTGGCTATTTTTCCGCAACCAATAATGGCAAAACTTAATGTCATAATACAAATTTGCAGCTTTTAAATTGAGTTATTGAATATTTATTCTAAAAATCTTGCCGAATTACAAATTGAATCATTAACTTTGCAACCGATAAAAACAGAATTAAAACACAGGGTTTTAAAAAAAAATCAAAGAAATGTCTCATTTAACAAGCGAAAGAAAGATTACCATTTTCCAAACTTACGGAGGTAATGCTACAAACACAGGATCAATTGAAGGACAAGTTGCTATGCTTACAGAGCGTATTAACCACATTTCAAATCATCTAAAAGTAAACAAAAAAGATTTCTCATCACAAAGAGGTTTGATGATGATGGTTGGTAAGCGTAAGCGTTTATTGACTTATTTAAGCAAGCACGATCTTAGTGGTTACAGATCTCTTATTGAGAAATTAGGTCTTCGTAAATAATTTTATTTTCATTTACAAATTTGAATATTTCCCAACTGTATTTTACCGTTGGGAATTGTTCTTTGTATATGTCTAATTTTCATCATCAGCGAAATGGTTTCGCTGGTTAAATATTTAATACATGTCATTTTTACAATCAAAATCCGTTACATTCGATATTGGCGGTGGTCGTATGGTTACGATCGAAACAGGAAAAATGGCTCGTCAAGCAGACGGAGCTGTTACAGTAAGACAAGGAAATTGTATCATTTTAGCAACTGTTGTTGCCAATAAAGAACCAAAAGCGGGACAAAATTTCTTCCCATTATCAGTTGATTATCAAGAAAAATTTGCTTCTGCTGGTAGAGTTCCTGGTTCATTCTTTAAAAGAGAAGCAAGATTAAATGATTACGAGATTTTAACTTCAAGATTAATTGATCGTGCTTTACGTCCGCTTTTCCCAGAAGATTATTTATGTGATGTTCAGGTTTTGGTAAGTTTAATTTCATCTGATGATGAAGTTTTACCAGACGCATTGGCTTGTTTAGCTGCTTCAGCTGCACTAGCAGTTTCAGATATTCCAGTTATGGAAATCATTTCTGAAGTTAGAATTGGCAGAGTAAACGGAGAAATGGTGATAAACCCAACGCGTTCTCAAATGAAAGAGAGTGATTTGGAATTTATCATTGCTGCAACCAACAAAAACATCATGATGGTTGAGGGTGAAAGTAACGAATGCCAAGAAGAAGATTTGATTCAAGCTTTGGAAATTGCACATGATGCGATTAGAATTCAAGTAAAAGCGCAAGAAGAATTAAGAGCATTGGTTGGCATTACTTCAAAAAGAGAATATACAAAACCATATAGAAACGAAGATTTGTACGAAAAAATCAAATCATTTGCTTCTGAAAAAATGTATCAAATTTCATCATCTGCTTCTGCAAAACATGAGCGTAGTGATGCATACAAAAACTTACAAAAAGATGTTGTTGAATTCTTGGGTGAATTGCCTGATGAAGACAAAGCTTTAGTAGGACATTATTTTGGTGATCTTCAATATTATGTGGTAAGAGACATGATATTAAACGATCGTAAAAGATTAGATGGAAGAGGAACAGAAGACATCAGACCATTAGAAATGGAAATTGATTTATTACCAACTCCACATGGCTCTGCATTGTTCACAAGAGGTGAAACTCAGTCACTTACAACTGTTACTTTAGGAACACCTTTAGATGAATTGTTGGTAGAAAGTGCGCATTCTTCAGAATATTCTAAATTTATTTTGCATTATAATTTCCCTCCATTTAGTACTGGTGAAGTAAAAATGATGAGAGGTGTGGGCAGAAGAGAAGTAGGACATGGTAACCTTGCTATGCGTTCATTGAAGAAAATGATGCCAGGAAGCGACTATCCTTATACCGTTCGTGTGGTGAGTGATATTTTGGAAAGTAATGGTTCTTCTTCAATGGCTACCGTTTGTGCAGGTTCATTGGCATTGATGGATGCAGGTGTTCCTTTGAAAAAACATGTAAGTGGTGTTGCAATGGGACTTATCACTAAAGGTGATCAATTTGCAGTATTAACAGATATCTTAGGCGATGAAGATCATTTGGGTGATATGGATTTTAAAGTAACTGGTACAAGAGATGGAATTTGTGGCGTTCAAATGGATATTAAAGTGGATGGCTTAAGTATGGATGTAATGCGTCAAGCATTAAGTCAGGCTAAAAAAGGACGTTTACATATTTTAGATGCAATGCATGCTTGCACATTAGCACCAAGAGAAGATGTGAAACCACATGCACCTCGTATGGTTAAGTTAATCATTGACAAAGAATATATTGGAGCTGTTATCGGACCAGGCGGTAAAGTGATTCAAGAAATCCAACGCGAAACAGGTACAACCATCAATATTGAAGAAGTGGATAACCATGGCGAAGTAAGCATTTTCTCTAAAGAAAAAGCTACATTAGACAGAGCGGTTCAGTGGATAAATGGTATTGTTGCTGTCCCAGAAGTAGGTCAAGCTTACGAAGGAACAATCAAAAGCATTAAAGAATTTGGTGCGTTTGTTGAGTTCTTACCTAAGAAAGAAGGTTTGTTACATATTAGTGAAATAAGCTGGAAACGTCTCGACAGCATGGAAGGCTTGTTTAAAGAAGGAGAGAAAGTAAAAGTGAAATTGCTTGAAATAGATCCAAGAACGGGCAAATTCAAATTGAGTAGAAAAGCATTAATGCCAAAACCAGAAGCACCGGCTAAGCCTCAAGGAGAAAACAATTAATTAATTATTTCAAAAAATATACAGCTGTTGCATCCATTAAGTTTGCAACAGCTTTTTTTATTATGCCACATTTAGAATTCAACATAAAAACGCAAAATGCTGATCATGCTGAAATGGTTCTTGCAATGATAATGCCCTATAATTTTGAAGGATATCTTCAAGAAGAGAATATTTTAAAGGCATATGTAAATCAAGACGGTTTTGATAATGATGCTTTTGAAGCGTTTTTAAAAGAATCAAATCTAATCTTCAATAAATCAACAATCCAACATGAAAATTGGAATGCTAAGTGGGAAAGTAGTTTTGAGCCGATAGTTGTGCCATATATTGATAATCCTGAAATATTTGCTTGTGTTCGTGCGAATTTTCATCCAATAAACAATGATGCTAAATATGACTTATTAATCACACCTAAAATGAGTTTTGGTACTGGTCATCATCCCACAACTTTTCAAATGATTCAGGAAATGAGTGTGTTGAATTTTGAAAATAAAATAGTTTTAGATTATGGGACAGGTACTGGCGTGTTGGCTGTTTTAGCTGAAAAATTGGGTGCTAAAAAAGTAATCGCAATAGATTATGATGTTCTTTGTTACGATAATACGGTAGAAAACATTGAAGCAAACAACTGTAAAAAGATAATCCCCGTTTTAGATAGTCATTGTACAAACAACAATGAAAAAGTAGACATTTTACTGGCCAACATTAATTTGAATGTTATCATTTCAGAGTTAAAAAACATTTTAGAAGCAACTTCACAAGGAACACAAATTCTATTTAGCGGCATTTTGATTGAGCATAAAGACATAATCAATACCGCTTTAATTGAACATCAATTCCAAAATATCCAATTTAAATCCAAAGAAAATTGGCTCGTAATTTATTGTACGAAAGGATAATCAGTTACGCAATATTATTTAATTGTTAAGAATTTGATCTTTTTTTTCTATATTTGATTTATTGATTTTTATACTTCTTGGCCTAAATCTTGAATTGCAAATTAAATGTGGTTCTTTTTAAAAGGTAATTTGAGGTAAAAAAAGTAACAATAAAAAATACAAATGAAGGAATTTTTATTAATTATAATAGCATATTTAATTGGCTCAGTACCTACTGCATTAATAATAAGTCGTAAATTTTTCGGTATTGATATAAGAGAATATGGAAGCGGCAATATGGGCGCTACCAATGCTTTTAGAATATTGGGTGCGAAATTTGGTACCATAATCATGGTGTTGGATGTTTTAAAAGGAATGTTGGCTGTTGGACTTTTTTATTTTCTTCCTTTTTATGTTACCAATGAATTTGAACGCACCAATTTTATGATTGCACTTGGCTTATCTGCAGTAATAGGTCATATTTTTCCTGTATTTGCAGATTTCAAAGGCGGCAAAGGTGTTGCCACATTATTAGGAATGATTTTGGCCATTCAACCAGTCATTGCATTCACGTGTATAGGTGTGTTTTTAATTGTTTTATTCTTAACCAGATACGTTTCATTAAGTTCTATTCTTGGAGCAATTATGCTTCCAATTTGCGTTTTGTGGATTTGGAACGAAGATGAATTAACCTATAGAATTTTTGCGATTTTGGTTGCTGCGATGGTTATCATTACGCACCAAAAAAACATCAGCCGCATCATAAAAGGTGCAGAAAATAGAGTTCCTATTTTAAAATACCGCGACAAAAAAAATAAAAAATAAGAACTCTTTTTCAACTATTATATCTTTTATTTAAACAAATTTCAGTGCGCATTTTCAGCATTTTTCTACTCATCATTTTTATTTCTTGCGAAAGGAATGCCATTACTGGAAGACGCCAACTCAATCTTTTCCCAGAAGCTGATTTACAAAAGCAAGCACTTGTAGAGTACCGAAACTTTTTAAATAAAAACAAAGTAATACCAATAGCCAGCAGCAAACAAGCCGAAATGGTAAAAAGGGTAGGGCTTCGAATTTCCCAAGCGATAACAATTTACTATAATCAAAAAGGATTAAGCAATGAATTGGCAGGATACAATTGGGAATTTAATTTAGTCAATAGTCCTGAAATTAATGCATGGTGTATGCCTGGCGGTAAAGTGGTTGTATATACAGGCATACTTGATGTTACCAAAAATGAAAATGCACTGGCGATTGTATTGGGACATGAAATTACGCATGCGGTTGCCCATCATGGAAACGAAAGATTAAGTCAGGCATTTATTGCTCAGGGTATTCAAGTTGCAGGTGATGCGTTTACAAAAAACAACAAAGAAACAAATGCAGTGTTTAACGCTGTATTTATGCCTGGCACTCAGTTGGGTGTACTTTTACCGAATTCAAGAAATCATGAATTAGAGGCGGATCATTTTGGAATTATTTTTGCGGCAATGGCTGGTTATGACCCAAGAGAGTCTGTTCTTTTTTGGAATAGAATGAACAGTTTAAATGACGCTAAAATTCCAGAATGGCTTGCTACGCATCCTTCCAATGAAAAGAGAATACAAAAATTAAATGAATTTATGGATGAAGCGATGGCATTTTATAAACCATAAAGTTGATAAAATCAACAATAAATCTTCAATTTTATTTGAATTTGGGCTTAAATTGATTACTTTTGCTTTCGGTTTTTAAAAGAATTCAAACCATTATTCAATTTCCTATTTATTGAATAATTTTTTTACTAAAAATGTTTTCTCATTATGGCTATTCAAACAGTGCTTGAAAAACTTCAATACAACAACGAGAAAAATATTCTAGTACAAGGTTTACCTTCTTCGGTTGAAAAACAATTCATGAAAATTTCATTTTCTAAAAGTGTTACGCCTTTGCTTCGTGTAAAAAAAGTAGATTTCGCATTGGTTTTTGCAGTTAGTCAAAAACAACTGAATGATATCATTACAGAAATAATGCCTGCGCTTCATATCAATACAAAATTGTGGGTTGCTCATCCAAAACCAACAGCTAAAATAGCTTCTGATTTATGCAGGGTGCTTCATTGGCAGGTTGTTGAAGATTTTCAATTGGAAGCCATTGATCAAATTGAGATGGACAATGTTTGGTGTGCTACAAATTTTAAATTAGAAGGCGAAAATCATGCTGTTAGCAATAGCGTACCCCGTTATAAATTAGCGAATACGGAAATGGAAATGGTGTAGGTTTTATTTATAAATCACCATTCCTGATTGTTGGGTAATCTCTTTCTCCATTTTCTTTAGCATCTGATGGACTTGAATGCAAACAAATTGCTGTTCGGGGTCGTTTGTTTTTTCTAATTCCGCCTGATTCTCTGCGATTAATTTTTTAATTTTTCTCAATTGAAGATAATTTAAAGTAGAACTCACTTCTTCTTTGTATAAATCTTCTCTCGTAGCTATATAACCTTGGTAGTAATATTTCCAATTGGGACTAATCTCTGTTTCTTCTTCCATTAATTTGATCACCATATTTTTTATGGTTTCATCTTCATGATATAAAAAGTACTTTGCGTTTGGATTTTCACCAGCATTATTGGCTTTTCTGTATGCTTCAATTATTGTAATCAGCAATTTATTTTCAATCATCTGATTTATTTCCAAATCGTCTAGTGCGGAAATGATATAATTAGCAACCTTTGTGTTTTCGTCCCAAGGCTTTTGACCAAATTCAATTAAACTTCTCACCAATGCTTGTTCTTGACGCTCGTCTTTGTTGAGTAAATCATCAACATTATTAAAAAAATCGGATGGCACTTCGGGCTCAACTTCTGGAGCATTTATACCATTGGATTTAGTTTCTTCTTTAGAAATTCGGTTTCGAATGATGTTATTCACCAAAGCATTAAAACCAGCTTCTTCTATTTTAAGAATTTCAGAAACATTTCTAATGTAATCTTGGCGTTTTGTAAAATCTTCGGATTTATTAATTTTTGATATGGTTTCTGCAATTTGGTTTACAACAGCAGATTTTTTCGCAGAATCTCCTTTTGCATCTTTTAAAGCAATGTCAAGTTGGAAAAGTATAAAATCCTTTTTCTCTCTTTTTACAAATTCAATAAAAGCCTCTTTTCCAATTTTATTTACATAACTATCTGGATCCTCATTGTCTGGAATCAACACCAATTTAACTTCTAGCCCTTCTTCAACGGCTAAATCCAATCCCCGAAGGGCCGCTTTTATACCTGCGCCATCTCCATCATAAATAATGGTTAGGTTTTTGGTGTACTTTTTTATTAAACGAAGTTGTTCTATTGTAAGCGATGTGCCTCCACTTGCCACAACATTTTCTATACCCGCTTGATGCAAACTCACTACATCGGTATAACCTTCAACCAGCAAACATTCATTGGTTTTGTCTATGGCACCTTTTGCAAAATAAGCGCCATATAAAACTTTACTTTTTACATAAATTTCCGTTTCTGGCGTATTGATGTATTTTGGCGATTTGTCATTAGATTTAATCACCCTTGCACCAAAACCCAGTACTTTGCCACTTTGATTGTGAATCGGGAAAATTATACGACCTCGGTAATTATCAGATAAGCGTTCATCTCTGTTTGCAACAAGTCCGGTTTTAACCAAAAGCTCCTGATTGTATTGAGCCGAAATTGCAGCTTGTGTAAACCCATCACGCGCTTGTGGATTATATCCCAGTTGAAACTTCTTGATTGTTTCTTCATTAAACCCTCTGGATTTCAAATAACTTAAAGCAATATCTGTTCCTTCTTCTGATTCAAACAAAGCTTTTGAAAAATAATCCCGAGCAAAATGATTTATGATAAATAAACTTTCAGATGCTTGTTGTAAAATTTTAAATTCAGGCGAAGTTTCGGTTTCTTCTATATCAACATTATATTTTGCGGCAAGCCAACGAAGCGCTTCAACATAACTGTATTTTTCGTGATCCATAACAAAGCTTATGGAATTGCCACTTTTACCGCAACCAAAACACTTGTAAATTTCTTTAGAAGGAGAAACCGTAAACGAAGGCGATTTTTCGTTGTGAAACGGACAATTGCCTAGATAATTGGTACCTCTTTTTTTTAATTTCACGAAGGTGCTGATGATATCGACAATATCAATTCTAATCTGAATTTGCTGTATGGTTTCTTTGCTAATCAAGGGTTAAAAATATAAAAATTAAAAACAGTAATCAAGAAAATTATAAAATCAAACTAAATAGTGAAATAATCAAAAAAATGTGATTTTTATTGCTCAAAATTAGAATTATTACTATGCAGTAAATTACCTATTTATTGCCAAATTTATTCTGAATTATTGGTATTTTTTTGCCAACGTTTTGAAAATATATACCCCGATGTAAGAAATAAAATGGAAGTCCAATATACAAATTCATTACTCCATGCCATAGCCAAAGAGATATAATTGTATTTCATGAAATAAAGGGTATAAATTAAATAAAGCGAAATGGTGATGATTTCAATACCTAAACTAATTTTTGTTTTCCCCGTTCCTGTAACTGCATTTAGCCAAACATTAGAAACACTCATAAAAATCATACCTAAAGAAACCATACGAATTACAGGCACTCCAATTTCCATAAATGTTTGATCTTGTCCAAAAAGCGAAAAGAAAAATAATGGTTGAATATTTAATAGTATAACAATCAAAACGCAAGCACCCAAACTCCATAAAGAAATGCGTTTCACTGTTGGTATTACCCAATCTTGTTTGCCTTGACCGATTAAATTTGCCACCATATTATTGCATGTTCCCGCAAAAGCCCAAATGAAAATACCTGCTAAACCAAACACATTGCGCATTGTATTGCTAATTGCTTTTTCTACTGG
Organism: Chitinophagaceae bacterium; assembly: GCA_947450165.1. Taxonomy (GTDB): domain Bacteria; phylum Bacteroidota; class Bacteroidia; order Chitinophagales; family Chitinophagaceae; genus Ferruginibacter. The sequence goes on along the minus strand of CANFUJ010000028.1, from coordinate 6,732 downwards.
ACCACGCGTTTCAATCAATAGAAAAAAAACAAGCCAAGTAGTAAGACTAATGATAAATTGTAAGATTAATGGAAATGCTATACGAATAACTTTTTTGCTAATCTCTTTATTGAATGCAAATGTAGAAAGCAATGAAAACTTCTTTTTTAATCCTGAAAAATGAATTACACAAAATACCGCAATCATACCAGAGCATTCTGCGATTACTGAAGCAAGTGCAGCACCATTAAATCCCATTTGCGGGAATCCAAACTTACCAAAAATGAGTAGGTAATCAAATAAAATATTTATCAACGCTTCACATACAAAACCTATAATAAGTAACCTGCTGTTTAAAGAAGAAATTAAAAAAGCGTTTCCCATTTGAAAGAGAAACAGAAAGGGTAGTCCTGAAATCCGAATGCTCAAAAAAGACATTTCTTGAGGATATGATAAAGGGTCAGCCACACTTTTTAAAATCAATGGCGCGAAAATCCAAGTGAACAACATAAAAAAAAATGCAAGTTGCAAACTGATTCTTATGCCCTGAGCAAGTACAATTTTAAAAAGTTCTGGCTTATCATTTCCTGCGTATCCAGAAAAAACAGATTGCATGGCGCTATTTAAACCATGTCCAGCTACTGCAAAAATTAAGTAAAAAACGCCAGTTACCCCAGCATTTCCTAAAGCTTCTCTACTCAGGTGCCCTAAAAAAATACTGTTTATTAATAAATTAAGTTGAGGTATTAAAATCGCTAAAGTTATTGGCAAAGCGATAGATAAAATTTGTTTATTGCCAATTTGAACACTAAGTTCGTTTTTCTTGAAGTCCGTTTCCATATTATCAACAAATTTATTCTTAATTTGCCACCAAAAATAGATTTTGAAAACAATTTGTAATGTTCCTCATGATTGGAATCAAAATAATCAAGTAAATGTTATTGCTGAAATCGGCGATTTTGGAATGACATTAATGATTTTTCAAGACAAATCAAATCACATAAATGGCTTGTCTGTGTATGGATTTGATTTGGGAGATGACAAATATGAAAACATTTTGAGCATTTTCAAAATCATTGAAATGAATCGAAATCAAATCAATGCGTTTCGTGTTTTTTATAATTTTAAAGCGTCTTTATTTGTCCCTCAGAAATATTACAATCTTTCACTCAATGAGCAAATGATTGATTTAATCCATGGGGAAGGGTTTGAAGAAGAGATAAATATTGATACGATAAAGGACTACGAGATGCTTAATTTGTATAGGGTTCCCATTAATATAATTAACTATTTCAAATTGAATTTTCCAAAAGCAACATATAATCATTCATCAAGTCATCAGATTAAAAAATCTGCTGAAGGAAATACAATTCGTTGTTTGGTTTTTTATGATGCTATAAAATTGATATTACAAAATAACGGCGCGCTAATATTTACACAGCAATACCCAATAAAATCACCAGAAAATGTGGTTTACTACTTATTAAATTGTTGTAAACAACATGATATTGAGCCGACTGAAATTAATTTAATTATTTCTGGAATGATTTCAACAGACTCAACATTATACGAACATATATATAATTACTTTTTGAATGTAACATTAGAAGAACACGACAATCAATTTTCATTCAATGAAGCATTGGATCAATTTCCAAAACATTTTTTCACCCATCTTACCGAATTAACACAATGCGAATTATAAGTGGCATACATGGTGGAAGAAGAATTTCACCGCCGGCAAATATGCCACATACAAGACCTACAACTGATATTGCAAAGGAGGGGCTATTTAATATCATTCAAAATAATTTGGATATCGAATCTTTAAAAACATTAGACTTGTTTGGTGGAACAGGTTGTATTAGTTACGAGTTGGCTAGTAGGGGAGCAACAGAACAAACAATAGTGGAAAAAGATCCGAAGATGTATGCTTTTATACAAAAAACAACGGAAGTTTTAAACTTCAAACATATAAACATCGTAAAGCAAGATGTATTTTCATTTATGCAATTCACCAAAGAAAAGTATGACTTTATATTTGCTGGACCACCATATGCTTTAACTACGATAGATGAATTGCCACGAATGGTATTTAAACAACAATTGCTAACTAAAGGTGGCTGGTTTGTTTTGGAGCATACCCCAAGAAATGATTACAAAAAATTTGAGTATTACAATAAAGAAAGAAATTATGGAACAACCATATTTTCAATATTTATTCAAGATTAAAATAAAATAAATTGCTGAAAAGTTTTAGATATTTACTGTTTCCATTTTCAATTCTTTATGGATTAATTATTTGGGTGCGAAATGCCTTGTTTGATCGAAAAATCATAAAATCAGCGACTTTTAATTTTCCATTGATTTGCGTTGGAAATTTAGCGATTGGAGGAACAGGAAAAACGCCAATGACAGAATTTATCGTAAATGCATTAAAAGCAAACTATAAAATAGCCACTTTAAGTAGGGGATATAAACGTAGAACCAAAGGTTTTTTCATTGCAGTTGAAGGAACTACAGCTATCGAAATTGGTGACGAACCGATGCAGTTTCATCAAAAATTTCCAGACATTGTAGTAGCCGTAGGGGAAGAACGATTATTTGCCATTCCTCAAATTTTGTATCAAAAACCAGAAACACAAGTCATTGTACTGGATGATGCGTTTCAACATAGAAGGGTAGTAGCTGGACTAAATATCATTTTGACAGAGTATAATAATCTGTTTACTCGGGATTTTCTATTTCCCACAGGAGATTTAAGAGACATAAAATCGAGTTATAAACGTGCCGATATCATCATCGTAACAAAATGTAAAAGCGATTTGACGGAAAAAGAGCGAGCAAAGATTATCGATGAAATCAATCCTAAAAATGGACAAAAAGTATATTTCAGCGCTTTGAAATACGATTCCCCATATCATTTATTTACTAAGAAAGCCGAAATGTTAGACCGCTCTAAAGACGTGTTATTGATATGTGGAATTGCAAATCCTGAACCGTTAAAAATGCATTTAACCAAGCATGTGCATTATTATGAAATGACAAAATATGCAGACCATCATATTTTTACAAGCAGTGATTTAAAAGAGATTAAGCGTCAATTTGATAAAATCCAAAGCGAGCAAAAAATAATTATCACTACAGAAAAAGATGCCGTAAGGTTGGAGAAATTTAAAGCTGAATTAATCGACTTTCCAATTTATGTTTTACCAATCCAGCATGAAATCTTGTTTAATGAAAAAGATGATTTCGTAAATCAAATGACAACTTTCATAGCAAAGTATCCACCACCACAACGCGATTAATTAAAAAAGTTTCTTTCGAGAAAAATAAATAGAACTTGCATCTAATAAAAAAAACAAAATGAAGAAAATATATCTGATGATGTTGTTATTTACTATAACATCACATTCTATTGCGCAGGATGTAATTAAAGTGATTGGAAAAGTCGTGTCAAAAGATGGAAAAATTCTATCCAAAGCAACCATTTCTATAGTTAATCTTCAAACAAAAGACAGCACAAAAATTACCACTGATGATTATGGCGCTTTTAAAGTGGTGCTATCCAATCAAGCCTACAATTTTTTGATAACGTATATCGGTTATGATTTCATTTTGAAAAAAATAGATTTAACTGCTCAAGTGGGTGAATTTAATATGGGGAATGTAGAAATGAATCCTGGTTCCAATTTGATGAGCAACATCACATTAGAATCTCAAAAAGTGCAGATAAAAGAAGATACTGTTGCCTATTTGGTTGATAGCACCATGTACAGAAAAAACGACAATGTAGAAGCTTTACTAAAAAATATGCCTGGAATTCAGGTGGATAAAGACGGAACAGTAACTGCTCAAGGAAAACAAGTAACCAAAGTAAAAGTAAATGGAAAAGAGTTTTTTAATGGAGATGTAACCACCGCAACCAGAGAGTTGAATGCCGATATGGTAGAAAAAATACAAATTATAGATGATTATGGTGATCAGGCAGCTTTTACAGGAATTAAAGATGGTGACCCAACAAAAACGATGAACATTCAACTTCGGAAAGATAAAAACAAAGGCTATTTTGGAAGTATTGAGGGTGGATATGGTACTGCATCTAGATATATTGGTAAATTATCCGTCAATAAATTCAATAACGATCAACAAATCTCCGTATTTGGAAACATGAACAACACCAATGCGAGTTTGTTTAATTTTGGAAATGGCGGTGGGGGTGGAGCTATGGGTAATATGATGGGTGGAATGGCAAGATCTATGGGTGTTGGGAGAGGAGGCGCGGGAGCGGCATCTGTAATGGGTAATTTTGGAAATAACGATGGATTGAATACTGTAAAATCAATTGGAATAAATTACCGCGATAAATGGGGGAGTAAAATTGATGTTTATGGAAGTTATAGCGTTTCCGACAAATCAAGTTCAATCCTTCAAAATTCTACACAGCAAAGTTTGTTTCAAAACAAAACTTCTTTATACATTCAAAATGCCGATAATTACAATCTTGCCTTAAATCATCGGGCTTCTTTTAATGTAGAATACAAAATTGATTCGATGAACTACATAAAGTTCAATCCTTCTTTTTCGTATGGAGAAAATGATGCCAACAATTCAACATATTTTGACACAAAAATCGACAGTATAAAAACAACCTCAGGTTTGAATCGAAATATTACGAGATCAAAATCACCAAATTTCAGCAGTTCATTATTGTTTAATCACCGATTTAAAAAGAGGGGAAGAACGATGTCGATAAATTTAAGTCAAGGGAAATCGGGTACAGATTCTGACGATGATTATGATAATCTGACCAAAATTTTCGCGCCGTTTGGTAGTTTTGAAGACACTTTATATCAAAACATTTTGCAAGCCAATAAGAACAAGAATTTTGGAACGCGTATTTCTTATACCGAACCATTAAGTAAAAAGAGAAATTTAGAATTTAATTATTCTTACAATAACCAATTTATTGGCAATGATCGTAAAAACTACAATATAAATCCATCAACAGGATTAACCGAATATGTTGATACATCGAGTAATATTTACAACAATGAATACATCACTCATCGTATAGGAATAAATTTAAAAACCACTCAAAAAAAGTATAATTACACGGTTGGAATTTCGGCGCAACCTGCGAAAATCACAACCAATTCAATAACTGCAGATACGAGTTTTAAAAATAATTTGGTTAATTTTTATCCAGTAATAAGATTTGCGTATAATTTTTCAAAGAGCAGATCTTTAAATATAAACTATAACGGAAGTACAAATCAACCGAGCAATGCACAATTACAACCGATAGAAGACAAATCCAATCCACAGTTTATAACAATTGGTAATCCTGATTTGAGGCCAGAGTTCACCAACACATTCAGCATGCGATATAATAATTTTGATTTTGTATCTGGTAATGTTTTTTTTGGGAATATAACTGCTTCATTTACACAAGATAAAATTGTAAATAGTACACGATTATTGCGCGGTGCAGCTCAAGAAACCAAGTATAAAAATGCTAATGGCTATTACAGTATTGTAGGATTTTACAATGTTTCAAAGCCTATTTTAAACAGAAAGTATGTGTTTAATCTAGGTGGAAATATTTTGTACAATAACAACATTTCGTATTTGAGAGATACTGGAAAATTGGAATTGAAGAATACAGGGAAAAACTGGGTATTGGGACAAAGGTTTTCAACAGACATTAAGATTAAAAAATGGTTGGAAACGAATTTTAGTTTGAATTACAGTTTAAATAGCACAAAATACACCGTACAATCAGAATTAAATTCAAATACAATTGCATGGACGCTTTCTCATAATTCACGCATATTTTTTCCGAAGGATTTTATATTAAGTTATGATATAGATAAGTATATTAATTTAGGATATGCCAATAATGCTACTTCAAATCCTTTAATTATAAATGCAACGATTGAGAAGCAGTTGTTAGAGAAGAAAAACCTGATATTTAAGATTCAGGCTTTAGATATATTAAATCAAAATGTAGGAATCAGCAGAACAGTTAGTGGAACTGGATTTACAGATAGTAGAACCAACAGATTGGGTAGGTATTTTATGTTTAGTTTTGTATGCAAGTTGAATAAATTTTCAGGAGAAATGCAATCTGGAAATCAAATGCAAATGCGTGGTGAAGGCGGCGGAATGAGAATGGGGTTTTAGGGGGAAATCTGGTTTAAATAAAGCCCACCATTTAAATGGTGGGCGAGCAAAAATTTGTGAAAATCACGTTCAAATATTCGTGTAATCCACGTTTTAAACCGTGTGTTATGATAACCAATGTCACGTCCAAATAACCATTTTAATGGTTTTCGAGTTTTTAATAAGTCTTTACTTAGCAATCTCAATCTTTACCTTTTTATTTTTAATTTTTTCATCTTTAATTAAAGCTAAAACGCCGCTAATTTTTGATTTACGAATGGCCACAAAAGCGGAGAAATCTTTTACATCAATCAATCCGATATCATCTTTTTTAAGTTGTCCTTTATTGGAGAAAAATCCTACAATATCAATTTTATTGATTTTATCTTTTTTCCCAGCGGCTAAAAACAACGTTCCCCATTGCGGTTTTTCTGGTAAGTTTAAAGAATCAGGCAGCGTCATTTCTGTAGAAATATTACTGATGTAGTCTGGCGTTTTTTCGTCTGGACCAACAATGGTGAACACACTACCTGAAGCATCCATTCTAGCCGTTCTTCCATTGCGATGTGTAAAGGATTCTTCAGTGTG
>CANFUJ010000027.1 GCA_947450165.1 Chitinophagaceae bacterium | reverse complement strand
TTTATCGGATATGCTTTTCAAATTTATATGAAATTTACCGCTTGGAAACTTGGATTTAAAGTAACAGAGGTTCCCATTACATTTACGGATAGAAAGTTGGGGGCTAGCAAAATGAGTAAAGGCATTATTCAAGAAGGCATTTTTGGCGTTTTAAAATTGCGTCAAATGAGTATGAAATCTGATTATGTAAAACAAGTAAGTAATCCTTAAATGAACTACTCCCATCTGAATAGTTTTACGGCTAAAGCATAAACGATTAATCCCCAAATCATCAATATCCCAATTTCAAATTTCACATCCCATAAGGATTGTCCTTCGAATGCAATCTTACGCATTGCAGCATTTATATGGGTTAAAGGCAAAGCTTGAGAAATAGGCTGAAGCCATTTTGGAAAATTATCAACTGAAAAAAATGTACCGCCCAGTAAAAACTGCGGCAATGTTATCAAATTGGCAAAAGGAGGAATCGTACTATCAGAAGTAGCAACTCCACTTACCACAAAACCAAAACCCATAAATACTACCAATCCCAAAAAACTCAGCACCATCATATTTAAAAATGTTTCAACGCCATTAATAAGCGTAAAACCAAAAGCAAAATAACCTACTAAAATAATCACAACCGCCGTAATCAATTGAAAAATCACCCTACTTAATCCTTCCCCTAAAATAATATAACTACGTTGGATAGGTGTAGCAAAAAAACGTTTCAACACCATCGTATTTCTGAGATTATAAAACATAAATGCAACGCCGAAAACGCCCGCACTCAACAATGAAAACCCAAGCTGTCCGGGCAAGATAAAATCTATTGTTTTGAATTCTCTAACCTGCGCCACATCTGTAATTGGATTAAATTCAAATGAAGTGTATTTATTTCTATCAGCATACATTTTGTCACTGATTTTATTGAGCATATCATCCAACATCGACTTTACTTGAGGCCATTGATCGTTGCTTGAAGATGTAGATTTTAAAGTCAACCGAAAAGGGTGTTTTGCATTTGGTTCAGACTTTTCTATTTTTACAATTCCTGCAAAACGTCCTTTATTTAAATCGGCTTGCATGGTTGCTTCATCAGGGAAACTTATTATTTTAAAACCTTCCATTTGGGTTAAGGTTTTGTATACAACATTTGATTTATCAGATTCTTTATCTATAACTATTTTAAAAGATTGCTTTGCTCCATTTTTTCCTATAAAGCCAAATACCAAAATAAATATAAATGGAAAAACAAAACTAAAGATGACTGCAGAAGGATTACGTGTAATAGACCTAAAGCTAGCTTTGGTTATCGCCCACATCGCAACGAATTGATTATACTTCATAAGTAGTACTTTTTATAAAATGCAAATCTAATTAAAAGAGATGAGGTTTGAGAGGCAAAAACGTTCAAAAGGTTCAATTTGTTCAATGAGTTCAAAAGGTTGGAAGAATTATCTGTGGATTTTAATGCTTTCACCAATTGCAAAGGTTTAAATCGCTTCGCTGGTTTAGTAGTTTAATGGTTTAAGGTTGGAAGTAATTTCCATTTATTAGCATCTTTATTTTATGAAAAGAACTTTGTGCCTTTGAGCCTTCGTGCCTTTGTGTCAAAAAACTTTTTTGTGAAACAAATATTTTCGTGTATTCGTTTCAAAAAAAAGAGGCTGTCATTCGACAGCCTCAGACTTATTAACCCATAATAAATTATTGAATAACTATTTTTTCGTTGATGATGGTTTGGTTGTTGGTATCTAACACTCTAACGAAATAAACACCTTTTGCCATGTTTGCATTTGTATTTACTTTTTCAACTTGAGTACCTTTTCCAAGTTTTACTGTTTTGATTAACAAGTTACGACCTGCTAAATCAGTTAATACAATTTTATATCTTCCAGCATTAGCATTTTCAAATAAAACGTTGAAAGATGAAGTAGTTACCGGATTAGGGAAAACTTTTGCATCTACTGGAATATTTGAAGCTGTAACCACTTTGCTGTTCAATAAATTATCAGCTTCTTTTTGCAACAACAAGTTTGAATTTGCAAAATCCGATACATTGTACTTAACATTTGAACCAGCCATTTTAACGGCTTTTAAATCGTTGATTTGCATTTTGTAATAACCATCAAATAGATTTGCACTCGCTAAAACGATTTCACCTTCGTCGTTTACAGCAGCTGCATTTGTAGTATAACCTGCAGGTAAACCTTGAATATTTCCTTTGTAAGTAGCAATACGTGTGTTGATGTCAATTACAAATACAGTATGACTTGCAGAAATAACATACAACTTCCCAAAAGCATCAGCAATCATATCACCTCCCCAACTTGAGCATTTGTTGTGGATTGACATTCCGCCGTTTGTTGATGCATCGATAATGTTACCTAAATCAGTAATGATGGGCTTTTTCCCAGTTGTAAAACTTAAAAAATGATTGCCATCGTTACTCATTGCATATCCGTTTCCATCTGCACCAATAACCATACGAGTGATATTAGCCGCTTCATCGTTAGGATCTAAAGATCTATTACCTTCAAAGTTCATTGTATAAAACTCTGGAGTTTCTGCATTAGAACCTAAATCCAACCAACGCAATTCGTTTTTGCGCATTGGTGTGAAAAATAATTTATTACTTCTTTTGTCATAAGCTGCTGCAGCTACTAATGTACCTGTTGGATATGATGCAGAAGTAAAGATATTTTCGTTATTTAAAGAACTTTGAGTATTTGACACTTTTGAATTTACATCAGTGATAGTAAATGTAGATTTACTGCGTTCGAATAAAGTTTTAATCACTTCGCCGCTATTAATATCTACTTGGCGAATGTTCATCCAAATGAAATCATTGTTACCATCTCCAGTAATCGCAAAAGTAGTTTTGTTGTGTTGAGCATTAGCGAATAAGCTAGTTGCAATCAACGACGCTGTAAGTAAAATTTTGTTGTTCATAAGTGAAGGTTTGTTTTAAAAAATTATCTTAATTGTTTAGAAATTGAAAATACGAAGAACTTTAATTCATTCCAATATTTTTTTTAATTTTTTTCAAGATTTAAATCATGGTTATTGAACCCATAATTTTGAATAAAATCAATGTGTATGTTTTTTAGATTTAATTAGCTGAAAATCAATCTTTGTGGTATTGTATTAACCCATCTATAGGAGTTTTGATTATTTTACCCAATTGCAATTCGTAAGCATTACATATCTCTTTTAACACATCTTTAAACCCAAATGCTACGCTTCCAACGAAATGAATCTGCATCGTCCAGCTTTCGCGATACTTATACAAATGATTAAAAAAGAACTCATTAAACCCGTCCTCAATAATATTTTCAATCATGAAATGACCTCGATTTTCAACTAAAAAATCAACAAAAGAAGCTAAATACTTATTGGGCAAAGGTTTCCTGTACACATTTTCTAAAATTTCTGAAGCGCTTGTTTTATACTTATTTGTAAATCGGTCCATCATATCTGGATCGAATGTGCCATATAAATAATGCTGTAATACTTTTTTTCCCAAATATGCCCCACCCCCTTCATCTCCTAATACATACCCTAGTCCAGGGCTGTTTTTGACTACTTTTTTCCCATTATAATAACACGAATTTGAACCTGTACCCAAAATACATGCAATTCCTTTTTCATTTCCGCACAATGCTTTGGAAGCGCCTAATAAATCTGTATCCACATAGATTTTAGCTTTACTAAAAACTGATTTGAGCGCAGATTTTATCAAACTTACATTCTCAGAATTACTACAACCTGTTCCATAATAAAAGATGCATTCAGGGACATTCTTTTTCAATTTGGGCAGTAATTCATTTTGAAAAATTTCAACCATTTGGTCTTTAGTGAGAAAATAAGGACTGATCCCTTGAGTTGAAACATGTATTTTTTTCTTGCCATCTAACAAGCACCAATCTGTTTTTGACGAGCCACTATCTGCAATTAGTTTTATAGACATACTTTTGAATTTTAAAATTCAAATTAACCAATTCTATTCAATTGTTATAAATATTATTGAGTTGGAAACAAAAAATTAACTTTGGGCCTTTACTAATATTCAAATCGCACACATTAATATTCATGAGCAACAAAAAAACACAGGTTTGGCTTCCCTTACTATTTAGTATTTCAATGGCCATTGGCATTTTTATTGGTTTTAAAATGCGCGATCAATTTTCGTCGAATTCTTTTTTTTCCATTGAAAAGTCTACTCCTTTTAATGAAATTATGGGATTGATCAAAGATCGATATGTTGACGATGTAAAAATGAATCAGCTTTCAGACACCGCTATTGAAGCTTTGCTGACTAAGCTTGACCCCCATTCTGTATATATTCCTGCATCAGAATTGGAAGATATAAATAACGACATTGAAGGTAATTTTTACGGTATCGGTATAGAATTCGATTTTTTTCACGATACGCTTAATGTTTCTCAAATTTTAAAAGATGGCCCTGCAGAAAAAGCAGGCATTTTATCTGGCGACCAATTTATAAAAGCAAATAACATTCTAATTGCAGGCGCTAAAATGGACGTTGATTCCATAAGAAACTTGTTAAGAGGTGCTAGAGAAAGTAAACTAACCCTTACCATTTTAAGGGATAAAAAAATGCTTACAATCCCAATTGAAAGAAATTTAATCCCAATAAATAGCATCGACGCTTCTTATATGCTTGACCGTGAAACTGGGTACATCAAAATCAATAAATTTTCAACGCATACTTATAAAGAATTCATGACGGCATTAACTGAATTGAATAAAAAAGGAATGCACAAATTAATTTTAGACCTTAGAGATAATGGTGGTGGCGTTTTGGATGAAGCCATTGAAATTGCTGATGAATTTTTAACTGAAGACAAATTAATTACATATACAGAAGGAAAACATAGACCAAAGAAAGAATACCGTTGTAGAAGAAAGGGGCAATTTGAAACGGGCAGTCTATTTGTTTTATGTGATGAAGGTTCGGCAAGTGCGAGCGAAGTATTGATGGGCGCATTACAAGATTGGGATCGAGCAACGATTATCGGTAGACGAAGCTTTGGTAAAGGATTGGTACAAGAGCAATACGACCTAAGTAACGGAGCTGCGCTTCGCTTAACTGTAGCTCGATATTATTCTCCTATGGGTAGATGTATTCAAAGGGATTACACCAATGGAGGTAAAGCATATTACGAAGAAATTGAATCTCGAATGTATGATGGAACCGATAGTGCACAACAAGCAAATCAAAATAAAAACAGTAAAATTTTCACCACACCTAAAGGGAAAAAACTTTTCGGCGGTGGCGGCATTACACCTGACATTTTTCAAGCACCAGACACTACTTCAATGAGCAGTGATGTTCGCTTAATTTTTTCTAAAGGATTGGCAAACCATTACGCATTGGTCTATAGCATTCGTTGCAAATCTGTACTAAAACAATTTAACAGCCCCATTGCATTTGCGGAAAAATTTATTTTCCCTGATAATGATTGGAATGATTTTTCTAACTTTTCAAAAAAAGATTCTGTTGATATTTCTAAAATTAGTTCACAAGACAAAAAATACATCATTCAATTTCTAAAATCTTCAATCGCCAGATATACTTGGAATAAAGAAGGGTATTTTCAAGCTGTTAATGTTGATGACGAAATGATTAAGAAAGCGAGGGAGTAAATAGGTTTAAATCGCTATGCTGGTTTAATGTTTAATGGTTTAATAGTTGGAAGGGTTTTATATTTTAGAATTTACGCTTTGTTTTAGAATTGATGTATTTTTTAAATCTATAATTACCTCGATATATTTATTCAATCTTTTCGGTTAGAAATCGAATGCTTTAAATGACACCGGTTTGGAAACCGGCGCCAATATTGAATTTCTTTTACTATTGGTGAAAACACCAACATCGGCAGACGAAAATGCCAACCTCTTAAACCTCTTAAACGTCTTAAACGTTTTAAACCTCTCAAACCCTTACGCCCCTACTCAACCGTGATCTCATCCACAAACAAATGCGTATCGCCTCCTGCACCTTCATGCCAAGATGGGAGTTTACCATATTGTTTGGCTACTACTCGAATGTATTGAGCAGGTTGAGTTTTAAATGTCGCTTCTACTTTTTTCACCTGAGCATTTATATCTTCAATTTTTAAAAAATCGGCTCCATTATATACTTCGTGAAATTCCTTTCCATCTAATGAAACCTCAACTATTACTTGCTTTGGCATTACAATCCATGGACGAATGTCTTGTAAAAAACCAGCCGTTACTTTTGAAATATTTTTTACTTCTTTTAAATTGATTACTGCATCTAAATCATTCAATTGATAACCTTGCCAATTGCCCATTCGCCAGTTTGTTGTGCCATAAATTCCATCAATCAAACCCGACGCACCGCCTCCTTCATATTGAGGTTCAAATGGGGTATTTAGTTTCACCTCCCAATTATTCATTGCTTTTTTAAAAATTGAAGTAGTGACAAAACTATTGTTGTTTTTATCATCAATTGCTATCGCTTTTACTACGGTAGTAGTATCTATAAAAAAGGGCTCTTTGTATAATATCGATTGTTGCGTTGGGAATGAACCGTTGGTAGTATAATACAATTTTACATTAGGTTGAATGGAACTTATTTCAATCTTTTGTTTTTCTTTAAATGAAATTGCGCCTCCTTCTATTATAGGGTTTACAATAAAATCGCCTCCATCCCATTCATTTAATGGCTTTTGAAACTCAATCATTTGCAAACGATTTTTTGGTTTGCCAACCATATTAAACAATAATTTTCCACCCTCAGAAATGTCGTTATAATTTATGTAATCTGATTTTAGAGTTATTTGTTTTTCATTTTTAAAATTGTTTAATGAAGCAGATTTAATGTAAATATTATCATTACTCACTTCTGGAGCAGACACTATTAATTGCCCCCTATTTTCCAAATGAATGGTTGTTTCTGAAAATTGAGGAGAACCAATCATATAGGTATTATCTCCGGGCGTTACAGGATAAAAACCCAATGCACTCAATACATACCAAGCACTCATTTGCCCGCAGTCTTCATTTCCTATTAATCCATCTGGCTCATTTTTATAAAACTCTTTCATTATTTTGTTTACATAAAATTGTGTTTTTGAAGGATGATTGGTGTAGTTATACAAATACGCAATATGATGACTTGGTTCATTTCCATGTGCATATTGACCAATCAAACCTGTGATATCGCTTTGATCCCTTCCTGTTGTTTTTGAATTTTCAGTAAACAATGCATCTAATTTTTTCTCTAGATTTTTTTTGCCCCCTATCATTTTTATATACCCATTAATATCCTGTGGAAAATAAAAAGAGTATTGCCAACTATTCGCTTCTGTAAAATGATTATTGACTTCTCGAGGTTCGAAAGGACTTAACCATCCTCCATTTTTTCTTGGGCGCATAAACCCAGTATTTGCATCATAAAGGTTTTTATAGTTTTGCGCGCGCTTTAAAAATTCCCGATACGTTTTATCATCACCCAATGACTTTGCAAAAATGGCGATGCAATAATCATCATAAGCATACTCTAGATTTTTGCTCACGCTTTCGTGTTCATCCTCTATATTAATTACGCCTTGATTTATGAATGCAGGCAATCCCAAGTGATTCCATTTTGCGGATTTCAACATGGCTTCCAATGCCAATTTTGTATCAAAATCAGATATCCCTTTCATATAAGCATCAACAATTACAGGCACACTATGATAACCAATCATACAATCCGTTTCGCAAGATGCCAATTCCCAAACCGGCAATCTTCCACCTTGTTGATATTGCACCAAAAATGTTTTGATGTAATCCAATGTTCTTTTTTTATCAATGATGGTGTACAAAGGATGAGCAGCACGATATGTATCCCATAAAGAAAACACAGAATAGTATGTAAAGCCTTTTGCATGATGAATTTCATTATCCATGCCACGATAACTTCCATCTACATCCATATTGATATTGGGTACAATGGCGGTGTGATATAAGGCGGTATAAAATATTTTTCGTTGATTTTTATCTGTAGATTTTATATCAATTTTTGACAATTCCTCGTTCCATTTTTCAACTGCCTTGTTTTTTATTTCATTAAATGATTGGTTACCAACTTCAGCATCCAAATTTCTTTTAGCGCCATCAACACTTACTGGCGAAATGGCCACTTTTATAAACACATCATTTGCAACAGAACGTTCGAAATAAATATATGCTTTTATATTTTTTCCCTGAGCTTCATTTTTTTGCTTTTCATCTTCGATGTCATTTTCCCAAATGCCCCAATTTTTTATTGGCTGCGAAAATTTCATCACAAAATAAACGTATTGATTATTTGCCCAAGCCTTACTTCTCCTCAGTCCTGTGATGGTTACACTGTCTTCAATTTTTATAGAAGATTCAATTACTTCATCCCGATGTTTTAAATCAATAAGGATGAAATTATTTTTTTTTGAATTAAAAATATAGTGATGATACCCAACACGTTCTGTTGTCGTCAGTTCAGCTTGAATGTCATCCTTTTCGAGATGCACCGCATAATAACCAGGGCTAGCCTTTTCTTCGCGGTGGTTAAATGCTGAACGGTATTTGGATTGAATTGGATTGGGGATTCCGTTTCCTGGCATTAACAAAACATCTCCATAATCACTACAACCCGTGCCACTTAAATGCGTGTGTGTAAATCCATAAATAAAACTATCCGAATAATGATATCCACTGCATCCGTCCCAACCTTCTAATCTTGTGTCAGGACTCAACTGCACCATTCCATGTGGCAAAGTAGCACCAGGATAAGTATGCCCATGTCCACCAGTTCCAATAAATGGATTTACATCATCGATATAATTTATTTGGGCATGTAAACTGATGTTTACTGATATAAAAAATAAGAAACTAAAAAATTTTTTCATGAGATTTTATTTAAATAAAAAGTCAAAATCATTGGTTCATGTTTTGAATTTTTACTTTTAAATTTTGAATTTATTAAAAAGAAAACCCTGGCTTATCCGTTCTAGAATCAATTGTAGAAACGCCAATGAGCTGATCGTTCCTGTCGGTAAATGATTTGTAATACAACAAAATGGTGTAGTTGTTTTCTGATTCCCAATAATTGCCTTCCAATTCTACTCTATCATTACTATTTTTTTTATCTACCGCCACATAAGTATAATTATAATACCCTTGTTTTAAGGGCGTGTTTAATTCGTAGGTCTCTGTTTCTTTATTGTAAATCATTTTCCAATTGTCATTTATTTCATATCCAGTAAATGCACCCAACAAATAAATGTCTTTATCCAAATAGGGTTGTGCATCTTTTCGGGCAAATGAAAAATTAATGTCTGCATAATCCCCTTGCCAAAACGGATTAATGCTTTCGTAGGTTACAATGTTGTACATGCCATTATAATCAGGAAAATAAGTGTATCGCTCTCCTGTCCTATCGAAATCTGTTTTCAAATAAAATGCGGCCTTATCTACAGAATACTCGCCGGATTTAACTTTATCACTTTGCAATCTAAAGCTTCTCAAATCTAGCCAACGCCATTCTTTTCCAGCAGGAAAAACGCCAACATTTTCGCTGTTATATTCCAATACATTTCCTCTAACAAATGTGGGTGCGATATCTCTTTTGGCAATATCCCAACGATTATTTTGTAAGATGACTGCTTTTACTTGTTGCGCTGCACTAAATGAATTTATATCTTTTAAAGTAGCAGAAAATCGTACACGCTGATGTGAAGTAAACTTTTCGGGAGTGAAGGGTTGCACTACGGTAGCGGTGATATTGGCTTTTTGTTCGAATACCATAAATGGTTTTGTAAAGACCAACTTTGAGGTATCCCCATCCAAATAAACTTTCAATAAATAATTCCCCGACCTAGAAGGCATAGAATTTTGATCGGGCAAAAAAGCTTGATAATGGGTGTATTTTTTATATGCAATATTTGAATAGCGATAGGTGTTAATTCGGCCTTGTGTAAAACCTTTTATAAAATCAAACGCACTTAATTTAGCCGGCTGCCAATTATAATCACAAAGGACATAGGTATAATAATAGTTTTTGTAGTTGCCGTCCATATCATCAAATTCCAACTCTAGTTTTGTATTGGAATTGAGGGCTATTACAGGCAAACTTTGTTGATTGCCATATACAAACAACTGAGCCGTTCGGATATATGGCTTGTAGATTCGATCTGATACTTGTGATTGAAATGCAAGAGTACTTAAAAACAAATTCAGCAAAAAAATAACGGCAAGTTTAAAATTGACATTCATTTAGTAACATAAATATTTTACTTTTGAAAGATAGCAAAAAATCATTGATTGAATACATCACTTTTTATTGCAAAACGAATTACCTTAAAAAACAAACATAGTTTTTCTAGGTTCATCATCAATTTAGCAATTGGTGCAACTTGTATTAGTGTCGCCGCAATGATTGTAGCACTTAGTTTTGTAAATGGCTTTCAGCAAACCATTAGCAATAAAGTTTTTAGTTTTTGGGGACATATTCGTATTCAACAAAATCTTGAAAGTAGTATCGGCATTTCGGAAGAATACCCCATTTTAAGTAACGATACAGTAGAACAATACCTAAAAAAATTAACCCCCATTAAATCGGTTGAAAGGTTTGCCACAAAATCTGCCATACTAAAATTCGGCTCCGACATTGAAAGCGTTTTACTGAAAGGCATTGACCAAAGTTTTGATTTTGAAAGAATGAACGCATTTTTAACTTCTGGCAGTTGGTTAAAGTTTAAAGACAGTGGTTATAGCAAAGAAATTATGGTGAGTGCATATACCGCAAAACAATTAAATCTAAAAGCAAACGACAGTTTAATTGTGTTTTTCTTCAAACAAGATGGAACTCGAAGTGCTAGAAAGCTGAACATATCTGGAATTTTCAAAACTGGCATAGATGAATACGATAAAAACTTTGCGATTTGTGATTTGAATTTAATTCGCAGATTAAACAATTGGGCACCCACAGAAATTGGGGGTTATGAAGTTTTTTTAAAAGACTACAATTTAGCAGATAGCATTACTCGATTAACTTATGAAAATCTACCGCAAAGTTGGTACAGTAGAAATATAAAAGAAATTTACCCCAACATATTTGACTGGCTGAATTTGCAAGGACAAATTAAAAACATTTTGATTTTCATTATGCTGATTATAGCCGTTGTAAACCTTACCACTTGTTTGATTATTTTAGTTTTGGAAAGAACAAAAATGTCGGGTATTTTAAAAGCAATCGGTGCTAACAATTGGCATATTCAAAAGATATTTTTGTATAATGCAACAATAATAGCTGGTGTAGGGATTGTATTGGGCACCATTCTGGGTTTATTCGTCTGTTGGCTTCAGATGAAAACAGGTTTTATTCAATTAAATGAAGAAGCTTATTTTATATCAGAAGCAAAAGTTTTTATTGTATGGTGGCAAATCATTTTGATTGATGCAATTACATTGATTGTTTGCTTTTTTACCTTAATCATTCCAACTTTTTTAATAAAAAAAATCAACCCAGTGAAGGCTATTGCTTTCCGATAATTGGATTAACGCTTGGTTAGCTCATACAAAAAAATGGAAGTTGCCACAGCAGCATTCAATGATTCTGCACCTCCAAACCTTGGGATGGTAACAAGCTCATCAGCTTTTTCAATTAATGCCTGAGATAAACCATTGGCTTCATTTCCGATCATCAAAACACCCTCTGTTGTAACTACTCGTGAAGCAATTGATTTGCCATTTAAAACAGCAGCCAATAGTGGAACTTGACGATTTTCTTCAATCCAATTTTCGAGGTTAGTATAGCCCACATTTACCCGTCCTAAACTTGCCATGGTACTTTGAACAACTTTACTGTTGTACTGATCTACCGTATTTTCAGAACAAATGATGTTTTTTATGCCAAACCAATCTGCCGTTCTAATGATGGTGCCTAAATTCCCAGGGTCTTGAATGGAATCCAAAAAGATTGTAATGGATTGCTTTTCCGCCTTTATTAAAGGAGTTTTCGGTATTTTAAATAATGCTACAACCTGATTAGGTGTTGTATATGAAGCGATTTTCTCTAGTTCAAAATCTTCTATCAGTTCAACTTTTTCGCCTAACGTAGCTAGCAATTTTTCATCTTGCCAACCTTTCCATTTTGAAGTGGCAAAAACCTTTTCACATTCAAAATATCCAGTGATTAAAAACTCGTCCACTACTTTTGGTCCTTCTGCAGTAAATAAATTACTTTCATTTCTAAATTTTTTGTGCTGTAAACTTTGAATATCTTTGATTGTTGCTTTGCTTAACATTTAGCGGAATTTATGCCATCAATAAATAACTTTAATATCGTTTATTTCTCCAGGGTAATATTGCTTTTGGGAATTTTTGCAATAGCTTCATGTGGGAAACCATTTGTGAAAAATCCGCCTAAAAATCAATTTTATCTCTACAAAAATAAAATCGAAGTTAACGAAGTCAAGCTAAGTAAAATAGAAAAAAAAACACTTGAAAGTAGATTACTTGGTCAACTATCTGATAGTTCAAAAGTAAAGATTACAAAAAAATGGGGCATTTTTAAAATACTCAATAAGCCAGTAAAATACGACACAAACTATACCATTGCAACCTGCGAAAACATGCGTGGTTCTTTGTTTCATCTTGGATATTATCAATCTGACGTTCGATATCATACGGATACAATTCGTAAAAAAATCACTGTACATTATATCATTAACCCAGGAAAAACAACCATAATTGAAAGCATCAATTATAAACTCAATAAACCCGACTTACAATTATTAATCAATCGTTTTAAAAAAGACAGTTATTTAAAATTAAACCAACCGATTACTAAAGCTGATGTAATTACTGAAATATCGAGATTGGTAGATAGTTTTAGAAACAATGGTTATTATAAATTCACAGCATCAGAATTAAAACTATTGGGAGATACAACTTTAGAGGCACTTTCAACATTAAACAGTGATCCATTTGAGCAGCTTAGATTATTAAACGAAGCGCAACAGAAAAAAGACATTCCTACCATTCGATTAACATTTACGTTAAATCCAAGTTTAGATACCAGTAGAATGAGTCGTTATAAAGTCAACAATATTTTGATTTTTAGTGATTTTAGAACTGGCGACCAATTCGATGATGAAAAATTAAAAGAAATCAAAACGTACAATTTCAACATAAAATATCATGTACCACTTTACAAAACGAAATTGATTGAACAAAATTTACAAATTAAAAAAGGCAGCGTATTTAATCAAAATGATTATAACCAAACGATTTTAAACTTTACAAAATCAGGCGTTTGGCAGTCAGTAAACATTCAATTGATGGATGTAAAGGACAGTAGTAATTTAGTAGATGTAATTATTGAATTAACATCATCAAAAAAATTAGGTTTTGAGACAGCTCTGGAAGTAAGTTATTCTGCTGCAAGCAACACTAGCAATGTTTTGGCTGGTAACTTATTTGGATTATCAGGAAATATTTCTTTGCTCAACAGAAATTTAGGAAGAGAAGCTATAAGAATGACGCATAACGTTAGAGCTGGTATAGAATTCAACAATAATTCTGGTGCAAAAAACAGATTGATTAATTCAAATGAAATTGGATATACCAATTCAACTTCGTTTCCAAGATTAATCTATCCAGGCATTCCTAATTTATTCAACAAGCGATCTGCATATAATAATGGTGAAACATTTATCAATCTTGGTATCGCTTACAACACCAGACTTAACCTATTTAATTTAAGAACCATAAATGCAGGTTTAGGTTGGACAGGTACAAATAGAAAAAAATGGAAATGGGTTTGGACACCATTTAACATTGGATACAGTAATTTATTAAATCCAAGTGATAGTTTTAAAAAGATCTTAAATGAAAATCCATTTTTAAACTATTCATATAATACAGCTTTGGTAAATGGGATGCGTGTTAGTTTTTCAAAAACAATGAATCATTTTGCACATCCAAATTCCTTATCAAAGGAAATGACCATATTGATAAACACAGAAGAATCTGGATTAACATGGGGATTAATTCCGGTGTTCAACAAAATAAAACGTAGGTATATAAAAACAGATTTCGAAATAAAACACACCATCGTATATTCAAAATCAACTCTAGCCATGCGTGGTTTTCTTGGCATTGGCGTTCCATTGTTGGGTTCAGACACTAACAAAACGCTTCCATTTTTCAAACAATATTTTGGCGGCGGGAGCAATAGTTTAAGGGCTTGGCCAGTGCGCGGAATTGGGCCAGGAGGCAGACCATTAATCCCTTATTCTTCAAACAAAACTGTATTTAACGATCGTACTGGCGATATGCAATTGGAAGCAAATATCGAATACCGTTATGACATTGCCCGAATTATTCCGAACACTTTAACCCTTCGAGGTGCTGTATTTACAGACATTGGAAACATTTGGAACATCAGAAACACAAAAGCAAATGGAATTACAGACAGCACTCAATTTAATTTCAAAACATTTTATCAGCAGTTGGGTGTGGCAGCAGGAACTGGACTTCGCTTGGATTTTAACTACATTGTATTGAGATTAGATTTTGGCTTTAGATTTAAACGTCCTGAATATTATTACAACAATGACGGATGGAGAATGCCGAATATTGGCTTTAATGATTTGTTGAAAAAACTCTTCACTAGAGGGGATAATGACGTGTATAAAAAATGGCGTTACGAGAATTTTAATTTCACTATTGGAATTGGATATTCCTTTTGATGACAATTGGCTTTAATCTGCTGATTTATCTTTTTGCATTTCTTCAATCATATCCAAAAACCCGTCCATAAAAATCGCATCTTTTACATCAAAATTTCCGATGTTGGTTCTACGTAAAGCACTTAAATATGCACCACATCCAAGCGCTTGACCGAAATCATGCACCAAGCTTCGTATATACGTACCCGTTGAACACTCAATTTTAAAATGAACTATTGGCAATTCGATTGAAGTGATTTCGAATTGTGCAATATGGATTTTTCGAGGCAATAAATCCACATCTTCTCCTCTACGCGCCAATTCGTACATAGCTACACCTTGCTTTTTAATGGCGGAATACATAGGTGGCACCTGATCAATTTCACCGATAAATGATTTTGTTGCGTTTAATAACTCTTCTGAAGTAAGATGAGTAAAATCTTTAGGAGATTCGGGCGTGCTTTCTAAATCGTAAGTTGGTGTAATTGCACCAAGTGTAAAACTACCTGTGTACACTTTTGGCAAAGCCATAAATTCATTAATCTTCTTCGTGAATTTACCGGTACAAATAATCAACAAGCCTGTAGCAAGGGGATCAAGCGTTCCTGCATGTCCAACCTTTCTAACTTTTAAATAACTGCGGATGCTTTTAACCACATCAAAGGATGTCCAATGCATGGTTTTATCAATCAACAATACTTTTCCATCTTCGAAAGCAGTTAAAGTATCGGCATTGATTTTTACAAATGCACGTTTAGGAACGTTTGAATCAGCAGGAACAGATTCATTTCTGGCATTAAATTTAGATCGGTAACTTCCTTTATTATTCAAAACAAATTTTTATTACATTAATAAGCTCTAGCAAATAAAACCCTTTGTGTGCTTGGATTACCTGTTAAAATACACTTGCCATTTTCTTGTTTATTATCAAGCGGAATACAACGAATGGTTGCCTTGGTTTGTTCTTTAATTTTATCTTCTGTTTCACTGGTTCCATCCCAATGAGCAGAAACGAATCCGGCTTTCGTGTCTAATATCTCAACAAATTCATCCCAGCTGTTAACTTCACGAATATTTTCATTTCTAAACGCAAGCGCTTTATTGAATATTTGTTGTTGAATATCTTCAAGTAATTGTTGAATATAATCAGCCAACCCATCAAAAGAGACTGAAGATTTTTCTTTGGTATCACGACGCGCCAATTCTACCACATTATTTTCAATATCTCTTAATCCCATGGCTACTCTAACAGGAACACCTTTTAATTCGTATTCAGCGAATTTCCAACCTGGACGGGTGTTTTCACTATTGTCGTATTTCACAGAAATACCCAATGCTTTTAAATCTTTAATTAAAGAAGCCACTTTTTCATCAATGATGGGCTTGCTTTCTTCGCCTTTGTATATAGGCACAATAACGACTTGTAAAGGTGCGATACGTGGAGGCATAATTAATCCTTGATCATCGCTATGCGCCATAATCAAAGCACCAATAAGACGAGTAGAAACACCCCAACTTGTAGCCCAAACAAATTCTTTTTTGTTTTCTTTATTTAAAAATTGAACATCAAAAGCTTTTGCAAAATTTTGTCCAAGGAAATGAGAGGTGCCCGCCTGAAGTGCTTTACCATCTTGCATTAATGCCTCAATACAATAGGTATCTTCTGCACCAGCAAAACGTTCGTTTGGTGTTTTAACGCCTTTAATTACAGGCACAGCCATATATTGCTCAACAAAATCAGCATATACATCCAACATTTTTGTTGTTTCTTCAATGGCTTCTTCTTTTGTAGCATGAGCGGTATGTCCTTCTTGCCACAAAAACTCTGCTGTGCGTAAGAATAATCTTGTACGCATTTCCCAACGAACCACATTTGCCCATTGATTGATTAAAAGTGGTAAATCACGGTAAGATTGAATCCATCCTTTGTATGTATTCCAAATAATGGCTTCACTGGTAGGTCGAATAACCAACTCTTCCTCCAGTTTTGCCTCTGGATCTACAATTAATTTACCTTTATTGTTGGGGTCATTTTTTAAGCGATAATGCGTAACCACTGCACATTCTTTAGCAAATCCTTCAGCATTCTTTTCTTCTGCTTCAAATAAGCTTTTGGGCACAAATAATGGAAAATAAGCATTAACATGGCCAGTAGCCTTAAACATTTTATCCAATTGATCGCGCATGTTTTCCCATAATGCATAACCATAAGGCTTGATAACCATACAACCTCTAACAGATGAATGGTCAGCTAGCTCGCCTTTAATTACTAAATCATTATACCATTGAGAATAATCCGCTTCTCTGGTTGTTATTTCTTTGCTCATGTTTAAATTGTAAATATTAAAAATAGTACTTTAAAAAACCATTAAATTAACAAAATCAATACAAAATTTATGATTTCAACTTTTAGATTTGCAGATAAATATCAATTCAATAATCGCACAAAAGTAATAACTTCAATTTACAATCCTTTTAAACTTGACATTATGCGCATAAATTTTTTATTATTTACATGTTTAAGTTTCTTTTTAGTCAGCTGCAACAACACATACAAATTAACACAAACACCAGATGACGTCTATTATTCGCCTGTTCGCGAAATGAATGATTTAGTAGATAAAGAAGATAAAACATCTGAAAATTCAGACCAACGAGAAATCACCATGAGTAAATACGACAGCAGATGGAGAACAATAAATGGAAATTACGATTATAGTTATAGTCCTTATGCTTATGGATATGGATACGGATATTATTATAATCCTTACTATTATGCTTATCCGATTTATAATAACGGCTTAAATTTTTTGACAACCAATTCAACACCCCGAACAACGAATTTATCTAGCTATCAGTTTAACAATACAAACTCCGTAAACCCTAAATACAACAACAGTCCGGTTAAATTTAAAAGTTCAACAAGATCATACAACAACAGCAATTCTAGTAGCAGCACAAGAGAAGTTATTTATCCAAGCAGCAATTCAACCAATAATAATACCAGAAGTTATACACCTTCATCTAGTTCCTCATCAAACTCATCCTCAAGTTCAGGTAATACAATATCACGCCCAAGAAGAGGTTAATAAAATTCAAAAGAAAAATTTCAAAGAAAAAAGTAAAAAATGATGACTACTTATTTGAATTTTGACTTTTAATTTTTGAATTAAAAATAATTTTATGAAACAATTCCTAACTATATTTTCATTATTTTTTTGTTTGAAAACCTTTGCTCAAGTGCCTGAAGATGCCATTCGATATAGTTGGCAACCTTTAAATGGCTCGGCAAGATTTATGGCTACGGGTGGTGTAATGGGCTCTTTGGGTGGAGAAATTACTGCAGCATACGTAAATCCTGCAGGTTTGGGACTTTTTAAAACGGGCGAATTTGTTTTTTCTCCATATTACAAACAGGGTAAAAACAAAACCAATTTTAGATCAAGTACTACTGAATCTGAAAAAAACGCTTTACAATTTGGGCCAATGGGTGTAATTGTAGGAATCCCACATTTAAACAATTCAGCAAATAGCAGTTCAATCACTTTTGCTTTTAATAAAAATGCCAGTTTCAATAACTATTTGCATTATAGCGGGATGAACAATTATAGTTCTTTCAGCGAGCAATTTGACGAAGAGCTTGCAAAAAGCAACTTAAGTATAAACGATGTATTATCAAGTAATTCACCATTGGCATACACATCAGCACCCGCATTGTATACATACTTGATGGATACCGTAACCATTAACGGAATCATTCAAGTAAAAACAGCGCCAGAATATTTACTTGATTCTGGTATAGCATTAATGCAAGACATGCAAAAAACCACAAGTGGAGGTATATATGAATATGCCTTTAGCTATGCTTCTAATTATGAAGAAAAATGGCTTTATGGAGTAACCCTTGGCATTCCAATTATAAATTATAAAAGCAACACCACCTTTAAAGAATCAGACGTATCGGGTGATACATCAAATGGGTTTAATTCATTTACTTATAACGACAATTTTGAAACTTATGGCACAGGTGTAAATTTAAAACTAGGTGTAATATATCGTCCAAAACCATACATTAGATTGGGCTTGGCTTTACATACCCCTAACTATATGACGTTGAAGGATACACGAACAACAACTTTAACCACTGCACTTGAAAATCCAATCGAAACATTTAGTGTAAGTTCAACCACATTTACAAACAATAAACCTGGGGAAAGCAAATACCTTTTCAATATGCCATGGAAAGCCATTATCAGCGGTTCTTATGTTTTTAGAGAAATTGAAAATGTAAAAAAACAACGTGCTTTTATATCTGCCGACCTTGAATATATTCGCCATCGGGCAAGTCGCTTTTTTAGCAACAATGAAAATCCGACCAAAAGCGAAACGGGTTATTATGACCAGTTAAATACAGTTGTAAAAAATGAGTATAAAAGCGTCTTTAATTTCAGAATTGGTGGCGAATTGAAATTCAATGTGGTTATGTGTAGACTTGGATTTGCTTATTATTCAAATCCTTATAAAGATTTAGCATTCAAAGCAAATAATATGCGATTAAGTGGAGGAATAGGATATCGAAACAATGGCTATTTCATCGATTTAACGTATGTATATTCTGTAAAAAAAGATGTAGACCTACCCTATCGTTTATCGGACCGAGCAAATACATTTGCGAACACAACCCAAACACAAGGGAACATTTATGCCACATTTGGTTTGAAATTTTAAAACAATCAAACTTTAGAAAGTATTTTTTTAAATTCAGGCTCAACCCAAGTTGTAGATTCATCCTTTTTAAACCAAGTCATTTGTCGCTTTGCATAATGACGACTATTTTGTTTGATCATATTCACCGCTTCATCCAAAGATTGATTGCCATTTACAAAATCGAAAAGCTCTGTATAGCCAACCGTTTGAAGGGCATTCAATTTTTGATGTGGCAAAAGTGATTCAACTTCTTTCAATAATCCAGCTTGCATCATCAAATCAACACGTAAATTAATCCTGTCGTACAATTCGGGGCGAGGCAATTCCAAACCAAATTTCACAATATTGAAATTCCTATTTTTTTTTTGTTGGGATTGAAAAGATAAAATGGATTTTCCGGTTGATTCAATTACTTCGAGCGCACGCATCATGCGTTGGGGGTTTTTCATTTCTCCTAATTTTGCGAACTCGGCATCTTTTTGAATTAATGATTCTGTAAGCCAGTCTATGCCCAACAATTCATATTGTTTAATAATTGCGTTTCTTATTTCAGGAGCAACGGGCGGAATGGGATCAAACCCAGAACAAAAAGCTTTGATATAAAGGCCTGTACCACCCACTAAAACCGCTATGTCATTATTTTGAAAAATAGCATCAATTTTATCTAATGCATATCGTTCAAAATCAACAGCCGTAACTGATTCATGAATGGAATGTGAACCAATAAAATGATGTTTAACCTTTATTAAATCTGATTCTTCAGGTTTGGCAACGCCAATGTTTAGCTCTGTATAACATTGCCTACTATCAGCAGAAATTATTTCTGTACCGAAATGCGATGCAAGTTCAACAGCAACTGATGTTTTGCCAACAGCTGTAGGTCCAGAAATAACAATGCATGTTTTTTGCATAAATGGAGTTGAATAAATTGAGATTAGCTAAAATCTACATTTTTGAGTTATAAAATTAAACTTTCCAAGTAGGAATTAAAGTAAAATTTAAAACCTTTAAAATCAATAATTTAAAATACGGCACAACTACAACATTGATTTTTGAATTTCTACGTATTTAATGTAAAAAATAAAACCAAACATAAGTATATTTGTCACTACTTAAATAACACTTATGCAATTTAAAAAAATCAACACGATTACAGGATGGGCGGTATGTATCGTTGCCTGTGCCGTTTATTTAATGACAATGGAAGCATCTGGCAGTCTTTGGGATTGTGGCGAATTTGCTTCAAGCGC